>NZ_JAQIBU010000151.1 GCF_027858935.1 Oleiagrimonas sp.
CTGTTCACGCCGCAACTGAGGGCCTATGCCCGCGTTCTTCCGATCACCATGGCACGGCTGCGCGCGGCGCGCACGGGCCAGGTCATCGGACTGGACATCGCCCCGGGCACGCGCGTGAAAGCCGGCCAGCAACTGGGCCACCTGGGTGGTCCGGATATCGATGCCTTGCTGCAACAGCGAGAGGCCGCTGCCGCCAGCGCCCGTGATCATTTGGCTGCTGCACGACAGAAACTGGAGAGCGAACGCCGCAAGCAAGTGGGACGGCTGGCGACTCGCCAGGACGTATTGCAGGCCGAAGCCACCCTGACACAAGCGCGCGGGCAACAGGCCTCTGCCCGGGACAGGCTGCGTGCTGCGCGCATGCTTTCCAGACTGCGCGCTCCGGCTACAGGCACCGTGGTCTCCGTGAACGCAGCCGACGGCGAGCGCGTGGACGCCGGACAAGCCCTGCTGACCATCCAGCCCGACCATCAACTCTGGCTTCGCGCGAAACTCTATGATGCGCACGACCGCGCCATGCTGCACATCGGCATGCGTGGGCGGTTCATGCCTGCAGACGGGACCGCTGCGATCCGGGTAAAGGTGATTCGTGTCGTGCCACGCATCGATTCGGACGGTGGGTTGCCGCTGGCCCTGGCCCCCGCCGCCTCAAGCGCTTCTCCCGGCTGGATCAACGGTGAAGCTGGCACGGTGGTGCTGGACGGCACTCCGCGCAAGGCGGTTTCGGTCCCGACACGAGCCCTGGTCCTGGACCAGGGCCACTGGTGGGTACTGACCCGCACCCGCAAGGGGGACAAGCCGCTTCGTGTCGTCCCGGGACCCAGCGAGGGCTCGCAAACATTCATAGTGCAGGGCTTGGCCCCAGGTGCGCGCGTGATCGTCAATGACGCGTACATGCGCTTCCACCGCAACTTTGCGCGCCACTACCAAGACCAGGACTGAGCATGCAGGCACTGCGCCAATGGCTGGCTCGTCCGTTGCTTTGGGTGATGATTTTCGGTGGATTGGCGGTCTATGGAATCCACGCATGGCTGACCATCCCCGTGGAAGTGCTTCCGCGATTCGACTTTCCGCAAATCAGCGTGACCACGCATGATCCAGGAGCAACCGCAGAGGCACTGGAAACACGCATCGCGCGCCCCCTGGAAAACCAGCTTCTGGCGCTTTCTGGACTGTCCAGCGTGCGCTCGGACATCGGCAACGGCACGGTGCAGACCACGGTACGTTTTACCCGCAGCAGCAAAGCACAACAGGACCTTCAAGCGGTACGCGGAGCCATCGACCAGGCGCGCGGCTCGCTTCCGCCGCATACCCAGCCTTACGCGCAGATCATGGGCAACGCCATCAACGAGGTGGCCGATTACAGTGCACGGATCCCGGCAGGCGTGGATCCTGCAGCAGTGCAACGTGCGGCTCGTGCCATGGTCGAGCCCGCGCTGCGCGCCCTGCCCGGTGTGCAGCGTGTGGAAATCTACGGCACCGGCAACGAAGCGCTTTGGGTGCAGCCGAACCTCGAGGCGATGCATCAATACGGCGTTTCGGTAACCCGGATCGTCAAGGCCCTGCGCAACCGCGTGCTGCTCAGCCCCGGGGGTTACATCGACCAGGGGCATCAGGACGCGCTGATTGAACTGCGCGACATGCCTTTGTCCGTGGCGGCACTGGAGCGTACACCGATCCCGGGACCTCGAGGCAGCATTCCGCTGAGCGACCTGGCCCGCGTCGTGCGTGCCTCGATCCCGGTACACAATGCGGTACGCCTGGATGGACGGACCACCATCGCACTGACGGTATTCAAGCAGCCCGGTGCCTCCACGCTGCCGGTCACGCGTGCAGTCCAGGCGGCCCTGGACCACACCAACCCGCAGTTGCCCAAAGGCGTGCAATGGGAACGCATCTACAGCCAGGGACACATGGTGCACCTGATCGGCAGCGACCTCGGGCGCAACCTGCTGGTCGGCGGGGCACTGGCCATCGCGGTGCTTTTCTGGGTCCTCGGCGCCGGACGCGGCATCTGGGTCCTGGCACTGAGCATTCCGCTCTCACTGCTGCTTGCGATCGCCGCCCTGCATGCCACCGGGCACAGTCTGAACCTGATGACCCTGGGCGCGCTGACCGTGGCCATCGGACTGCTTGCAGACGACGCGATCATCGTGCTGGAAGCAATCTATCATCAATGGGAAAAGGGGCTGGCCCGGTGGCCGGGCATACGCCAGGGGCTGCGGGACATCGTCAGTCCGGATGTCAGCGGAAGTCTGACGACCATTTCCGTGTTCTTGCCCCTGCTTTTCGTGGGCGGGCTCGCGGGACTGTTCTTCATCCCGTTTGCCCTGGCCATGACTCTGGCAATCCTGGCCTCGCTGCTGGTCTCCCTTACGCTGATCCCGCTGGGCCTGGCCATGGTCAAGGCGCAGCCCGACAGCAAGCGCACCATGGCGGCGCGTGGTCTGGAACGCTTGCGTGCCGGCAATGACCGGCTGTTCGCCTGGGTTTCGCTCCATCCACGCCTGAGCCTGGCCGCATGCACTGGATTGTTCCTGGCCAGTGTGGCGGGACTGGCGCTGGTGCCGATGCATTTCCTGCCCCTGCCCAACGAGGGTGTCCTGCTGGAAAGCTTTACCCTGCCCCCGGGCAGTTCGTTGCAACAGACCCTGCAGACCGTGCACACGCTGACCCGGCGCCTGCGCAAGGACCCGGCTGTTGCGCACACCTACGCGCGGATCGGGTCGGCTTCCGATACTGCCTATCTGGAACCGGCCTACGCCGGGGAAATCCAGCTCGTGCTCAAGCCCGGCATCGGTGTCAATGACCTGACCGCGATCAGCCAGCGGATCCTTCACGAAAGCCGGCGCGACGGCATCCAGGTCACGATCGGAACACCCACGCTGGAACGCCTGGGCGAAAGCCTGTCCGGCCTGCCGCAACCCTTCGTGATCCATGTCCTGGGCAAGGATATCGGCCGTTTGCGTTCACTCGCAGCGAAAATCACCTCGCATCTGCGCACGGTATCCGCGCTGGCCGACATCTTCGACAATGACGGCTATCCGATCAGCCAGGTGCAGGTTCGTCCACGTGACGAGGCCATGGCCACCTACGGCATCACGCCAGCACAACTGCATGCACAACTGGGCCCGTTACTGGCCGGCACGGTGGTTGCAAGCATGTCCGACGGCAACCTCCCACTGGACATCTACGTGCGGCTTGCCCAGGCCAATCACCTCTCACTTGCGCAACTGCGGGCCATGCCCTTGCGTACGCACGGATGGACGCCACTGGGACAACTCGCGCACGTCGAGCTGACCCGCACACCCAACATGCTCCGACACATCAATGGCGCGCGTGCTCTGGACATCATGGCCACACCCACCACCACGCTGGGTCGGGCGGTGGCGGCTGCGCGCAAGGCACTGTCCACCGTTTCCATGCCCGCCGGCTATAGCATCCGGTTCGGCGGGCTCTATCCGCAACTGGTGCATGCACTGGTCGGCCTGGGCATCGCGGCCGCCTTTGCGTTCCTCCTGATGCTGGGCATCCTGGTCCTGCAATTCGACGGCCTGCTGGTACCCGGCATCCTGCTGCTGCAGATTCCCCTGGCCTTCACCGGTGGCGCGCTGGCCCTTGCACTCAGCGGCGTGGGCCTGAATGCCACGGCGCTGGTCGGACTTCTCACGCTGGTGGGGCTGAGCCTGAACCACGGCATCGTCTTGCTGTTCCGGGCACAACGCAACGAAGCTGGAGGCATGACTGTGCATGACGCCGTCCGCGAAGCGGTGCACGCCCGCTTTCGCCCTATCGTTCTGACCACCGCGACTGCGGTGCTCGGCATGCTGCCCACGGCTCTCGGCTGGGGCCAGGGCGCGGCCCCGGAGCAAGGACTGGCGATCGTCATCCTCGGCGGCATGCTGTGGAGCGCCCTGCTGACGACCAACCTGATTCCTTCGATCTATCTTGCACGACGTTCCCGGGCCAGGACTTCTGCATCCTGAGGGCGACCGCTGAAAAAAGGCCCCGGTCTTCACCGGGGTTTTTTTGTGCACGTGACCGGATCGATGCCGGAACGTCAGTTCGTTCTGTACACGTGGCCGTTGCGGATCCGCACATAATCTCCACGGCGAACCTGCGGATTTCCGCGCTGGGTCACGGTGGCGATGCGTCCATCATTCAGCTTCACCACCACGCGCCATGCTGGCGAGGTGTCAGGACTGTTGCGTTTGGCAACCTGGTTGCCAACCGCACCTCCGGCCACCGCACCCACCACGGTAGCCGCCCTGCGACCATCGCCCTTGCCTACCGTATTACCCAACGCTCCGCCGACGACGGCGCCGATGATGGTGCCCAGCACGTGTGTTTTGTTGTTGTCCCTGACGTAAATCTGGCCCACCTGGCGGACCACGCCACACTGGTTGCGGGGACATGCACGGTTGCCACGCGAGCTCTGGTAGGTCGTGCCGTAGGCATTGCCGGATGGAGGCGCCTGACCATAGCCTTGCGTGGCACAGCCGGCCAAGGCGAGCACCGAGGCCGCGAGTGCGGCGGTCAACAGGCGGGACATGTACGTGATCATCCTGGACATGGGATCTTTTCTCCTTGCGCTTGCTTGTGGCGAGGTTCAGTACAGCCGGCCTAGTTGGCGCTGGAAACGACCGTTGAACTTTGCTTGATCTCGACCCGATCACCCGGGTCATGATCCATGCGTGTGGTGTGCACGGTGCCGTTAAGTTGATACTTCACCGTGTAACCAACGATCCGGGTCGACTTGTCATTGACCGTCTGGCAGCGCTGCTCCTGGGTGGTATAGGTGCTGTTTTCCTGGCGGTTCTCCTGGATCTTCTTGCCGGCATAGCCTCCCGCGACCGCGCCGGCCACCGTAGCCAGCTTCTTGCCGTTGCCACCACCTACCTGGTGTCCAAGAACGCCGCCAAGCACGGCTCCGATCGCGGTACCGGCGATCTGGTGGGTATCCTTGACCGGCTTGTGATGGGTCACCGTCTCCTCATGACATTGCTGGCGCGGATGGTTGACGGTCTGGCGAATCGGTGTCGCGCTGAGGACCTTGGCGTATTGCGGGCCTTCGGCACTGGCATTGCGATTGCAGGCCGACAGGCCTGTAACGGCCGCGACGGCCATCCCTGCAACAAGTACCCCGGTAATAAACCTGTTCATCACTGGCCTCCTGTGTACCATTTGAATAACTGCTTCCATGAGTGGTCATTCAATCACCCGGCAACTGAACGACTGATAAGGTTGCAGCCTCGTCACTGCACACTCCGATGGGCTTCGCATCGACATCGTGCGACCCATCGCCCACATTGAAGCAGGGCATGGCCATGCATGCAGATCGTATACGGCTTATTGACAGCCATACCCATCTGGATTTTCCAGACTTCGAAGACGACCGTACGTTGATGTTGCAACGTGCAAAAGCCGTCGGAATCACGGACATCGTCGTTGCTGGCGTCACGGCCGCAAACTGGCCGCGACTGAGGGATGTATGTGCCAGCGCACGTGATATCCCTCGAATGCATGCCTGTTACGGACTGCACCCCGAGTTCATGGATGATCACGAAGACACTCACCTCGACGCATTGGGCGAATGGCTGCAGCGCGAGAGTGCAGTGGCCCTGGGCGAATGCGGACTGGACTTTCATGACCCTGCAGCGGAAAGCGAACGCCAGCTTCACTTTTTCCGCAGACAATTGGCCCTCGCACGCGAATTGCAGCTTCCAGTGATCATCCATGCCCGAAAGGCGGTTGAGGCCGTGATCCTTGCGCTTCGCGCCGCGGGGTCCCTGTGCGGCGTGGTGCACAGTTTCGGCGGCAGCATCGAACAGGCACGACAGCTGTGGGACCTGGGATTCCACATCGGACTCGGTGGTCCAGTGACACATGATGGTTCACACCGGCTGCACCGACTGGTGAAGGCCGTGCCGATGGAACAGATCCTCCTCGAGACCGACGCGCCGGACCAGCCAGGAGCGGCTCATCGCGGACATCGCAATGAGCCGTCCTTCCTCAATGACGTACTCGCCACCATCAGCCGTCTTCGCGACCTGCCCCGGGAAACCGTTGCCAAAGCCACCACGGCCAATGCACGCAGGCTCTTCGGATTGCCGTAGCCATGCGCCTTGCCAGCAATGGATAGTGTTTGCTATGGTAATAGTTCATTGATGAACTATCCATGCCTGAGATGGGTCCACTCCAGCAATCCTGTCAATCCATGCAAGCCGGCGTTGACCGTGTCGCCGAACAGGTGCCCGGCCTTCCCGCCGACGACATCAAGCTGTCGCGCATGCTGCATATCGTTTCCGCAGGCATGGAAGCAGCCGAGGAAGCCTGGCTGAAGGCGCACCAGTTGGGTCTCAGCGAATTTCGTACCCTGATAATGCTGTACAGCAGCCCGGGACAGCAGGCGCATCCATCCGACCTGTGCCAATGGGCCACACTCAAGCCCACCAACATGACCCGCATCGTCGACGCTCTGTTGCAGCGAGGACTGGTGACTCGTCGGCCCAGCGACAAGGACCGCCGATGCATCATCCTCGAGGTCACCCCGGATGGCGCACGCCTGATACGCAAACTTCTGCCGATGCTGCATCCCAACGTAACGGCCATGCTCCAGGGCTTCAGCCGTGCAGAGCACCGCCAGATGGGGATCCTGCTGCAAAAGTTGATCGACAACATTGACGCCATGGACAACGCCCCGCAATGAAGACCGTGACCACTTTTCGCGTCCTGGCCCTTGCCATGGCAGGCACGCTGCTGGCGGCCTGTGCTGTCCCCGGCCGCATCCGCCAGCCGGAAGGGATGCGCAGCGACGTCCCGCTTGCCGGACTGACCTCTGCAAAGGCCACTGGGAAGTGGCCGGATCCGCGCTGGTGGAAGCGCTACCACGATACGCAGCTGAACCAGCTGATCGACAGCGCACTCAAGGGTGCCACCAGCCTTGCGACGGCGCGCAGCCGGGTCCAAGAAGCTACGGCCGCCGCCAAGGTCACGGCCGACCAGGTCGGCCTGCGCATCAACGGCAACGCCCAGTTCACGCGTCAACGCCTGAGCGAAAACGGCTTGATCCCCACCAGTGTCCTGGGCTTCACCTGGTACAACCAGGGTGACCTCGGCATCCAGGGCAGCTACGATTTTGACCTCTGGGGCGGCCATCGTGCCGCGGTACAGGCAGCCATCGGGCAGATCCGCGCAGCGCAGGCCGGACGCAGCGCCGCAGCACTGGCGCTGGAGGTACAGATCACGCGGACCTATTTCGGCTGGCTGGCCGACCAGCAGCGTCTTGAACTGGCGCGCATGGCGGTACAACAGCAGGAAAAGCTGGCCCACGTCCTGGACCTGCGCGTCATGGCCGGTATTGATCCAAGCGATCATTGGCAGCAGGCACGTTCCGCCGCGGCGGCATCACGCCAGAAGCTGGAAGCACTGCGCGGAAGTGCACGCATCCGCCAGGCCGTTCTGGCCGCACTGGTCGGTGTCTCGCCAAAGGATCTGCCCCGGCTCAAGCCTCGCCCGCTACCCAAGGCCCACGCCAGTGTGCCGGCCCATGCACGGCTTGACCTTGTCGCGCGCCGCCCGGACATTGCGGCTCGTCGTTGGCAGGTCGAGGCTGCGTTGCGCCGCACCGACGTCGCGCGTGCGAAGTTCTTTCCCGACCTGAGCATCAACGCACTGGCCGGGTTCTCCAGTATCGATCTCGGAAAACTGACCGCACCGGCAAGCCGGGTCTTTTCGGTCACGCCGGCGCTGCATCTGCCGATCTTCGAAAGCGGCTTGCTGCATGCAGCCTATGGCTTGTCCAGGGCCCAACTGGAAACAGCCGTGGCGCAATACAACGACGCCGTGATCAACGCCGCCCGACAGGTGGCCACGCAAGTGCTGGATCTTGAACGCCTGCGTGCGCAGAGCGCGCAGCAACAACAGCAACTGCAGGCCGTGGCCTCACTCGAGCGCAGTGCCTCGGCACGTCGCCGGCAGGGCGTGACCAATATCGTGCCCTTGCTTCAGGCACGCCTGCAGCTCCTGACACAACGTGATGCACTGCTTCAGTTGCATGCGCAGACCCTGGACGCCGATATCGGCCTCATCCAGGCCCTCGGCGGTGGCTACCGCATGCACGGCAACCCATCGGCGGACGCGGCAACGCCCGCTCCCGCCTCATCTTCCTCTTCCCTGCGGAAACCACGATCATGAGCGACCCAGAAGGCCAGCCGGCAGGGAATGCCGGCAACACCTCATCGGCGAAAGACAAGAAAGACGACAACGGCAAACGCACTCGCGTTCTACTGATCATTGGCGGCATCTTCGTGCTTGCCGGCGTGACATGGTTCCTGCTCTGGCTGTTCGTGTTTTCGCAACGCGAAGTCACCGACGATGCCTATGTGAACGGCAACCAGGTCAATGTCAGCGCGCAGATCTCGGGGACAGTGGTTGCGGTGATGGCCGACAACACCGACCGGGTCAAGGCCGGACAGGTCCTGGTTCGGCTGGACCCCACCGACACCAAGGTCAACCTTTCCAAGGCTCGCAATGCCCTGGCCCAGGTCGTGCGCAAGGTCCGCCAGGCCGTGGCCAATGCTGCCCAGGCCGATTCCGCGGTCAATGCACGCAAGGTCGAGCTGGCGCTGGCGCGTTCGGACCTGAAACGAAGCGAACCGCTGCTGGCGGCACAGGCAGTCTCACCCGAACAACTTGCGCATCTCAAGGACCGGGTCAAGACCGCAAGCAGCGCGCTGCAACTGGCCCGGCGCAAAGCCGTCGCGGCGCATGCCACCGTCGACGGTACCGATGTGGCACACAATCCCGCAGTATTGCAGGCTCGTGCCACATTCCTTTCCGCCTGGCTGGCCGCACACCGCACCTCGATCCTGGCCCCGGTGTCGGGCTATGTAGCCCAGCGCAGCGTGCAAGTCGGTCAGCAGATCAAACCGGGCATGCCACTGATGCAGATCATTCCGCTGAACGATTTGTGGGTGGATGCGAACTTCAAGGAAGTCCAGCTTGCCCACATCCACATTGGCCAGACGGTAAAGGTCAAGCCGGATATCTACGACGGACTGGTTTTCAAAGGCAAGGTGCAAGGTCTGGGAGCGGGCACCGGCAGCGCGTTCGCACTGCTGCCCCCACAGAACGCATCAGGCAACTGGATCAAGGTGGTTCAACGTGTGCCGGTACGCATCAGCCTGAATCCGAAGGACCTGCGCAAGCATCCGCTGCGCATCGGATTGTCCACCGAAGTCGAAGTCGATACGCATGACCGCAGTGGACGGGTGCTGGCCAAGGCCCCCGTGCACAAGGCCGTATCGCAAACCTCGGTCTACGACACCGACCTTGGCGAGGCCCGTAGGCAAGCCGACGCCATCATCCAGTCCAACCTGGGTGCTAACACCACCAAGTGATCCACGGCGCGGCCCGTGCCGCGCCCCCTCGAGGAAACCGACTTCGCGATGTCCACTGCAGACACGGCACCGCAAAAACCGCTGCACGGCATGACGCTGGTGCTGGTCACGATCGCGATCTCCTTTGCCACGTTCATGGAGATCCTCGACCTGACTATCGTCAATGTCGCCGTGCCGCATATCGCCGGCGCGCTGGCAGTCAGTCCGCAGGAAGGCACCTGGGCCATCAGTTCCTACGCACTGGCCAGTGCGATCATGCAGCCGCTGACCGGCTGGATCGCCAAGCGTTTCGGCGAAGTACGCACTTTCGTCATCGCCTTGCTCCTGTTCGTGAGCTTCTCGATGCTGTGCGGCATGGCCACGAGCATGCCCATGCTGGTGGTGTTCCGCCTGCTGCAGGGCGCCGGCTCCGGCCCCATGGTGGCCTTGTCGCTGGCGCTGTTGCTGGGCGTCTATCCGGTCGAGCGCAAGGGCATGGCGCTGGCCATGTGGGCGATGACGGTGGTCGTTGCGCCGATTTTCGGCCCGATCCTGGGCGGCTACATCACCGACAACCTGTCCTGGCCGTGGATCTTCTTCATCAATGTGCCGGTGGGCCTGCTGGCGGGTACGGTGGTCTGGGCAATCATGCACAAGCGCGAATCGCGCATCGTCAAGACGCCCATCGACGTGATCGGGCTGGTCCTGCTGGTGCTCGGCGTGGGCTCGCTGCAGTTCATGCTCGACAACGGCAACGACAAGGACTGGTTTGCCTCGCCGCTGATCCTGACCCTGGGGGTCATCTCGCTGGTCTGCCTGACCTTCCTGGTTGCATGGGAGCTGATGGTGGAGCACCCGGTCGTCGACCTGTCGCTGTTCCGCAAGCGCAATTTCACGGTCGGCGTGATCGCACTCTCGCTGGGCATGATGGCCTTTTTCGGCATCAACGTGGTATTCCCACTGTGGCTGCAGATCAACATGAACTACACGGCCACGTGGGCCGGACTGGCCACGGCGCCGGTCGGCATCCTCGCGTTTCTGCTGTCGCCGATCATCGGGCGCAACATCGACAAGCTGGAACTGCGCGCGGTGGTGACGTTCTCATTCGTGGTGTTCGCGGTCACCTCGTACTGGTTTTCCACTTTCAGCAACGATGCCTCGTTCAGCAGCCTGGTCATGCCGCGTTTCGTGATGGGTCTGGCGATTCCGTGCTTCTTCATCCCGCTGAACCAGATGATCCTGTCCGGCCTCAAGGATCACGAGGTTGCTTCAGCATCCGGCTTGGCCAATTTCTTTCGCACCATGGCCTCGAGCGTGTCCACGGCGGTCACGGTCACCCTGTGGCAGCATCGCTCCGAATACCACCATGCGATCCTGGCCGAGCACATCAACCACACCAATCCGGCAGCCGAAAGCTATTTCAACACCCTGAAAGCCGTAGGGATCAGCGGATTGCACAAGTGGGCGGTGCTTGAACGCGTGGTCAATCACGAAGCCCTCACGCTTGCGGTGAACGACGTTTTCTGGGGTTGCGCCGTGCTTTTCGTGTGCCTGATACCGGTCCTGTGGCTGGCCCGCCCGCCCTTCGGCGGCACCGGGCCGGAGGCGATGCACTGAGGTTTCCCACCGGGTGAAAAGTGTGTCGTCGGGCGTCCTGTGACAGTCCGGCCTGCGGTCCTGCAATCAGTGATCATGAAAACCTGCGTGAACAGGCGACAACCGTTGCAGTCGCGTGACCGTCTGTCATGTCGCAGAAAGTGGACCTCCGGAAACATTGGTGCGGCAGGAGTCCCGACAACGCATCCGTGCATTGTGGCTCCATGTGGCATGCGCAGATGGCTCTGTCACGCCGGGATGCAGGCGATGACACCCCATTCGTGGCCGTTTGCCAGCGCTCATCTTGCGGCAGAGATCTTGCGGCAGCAATAAGGACCCAGGGCGTGCGGCAGCGGTCCCCTTGCCCCACTGAAAGCATGCATATGAAAAGGGCGGCCGTGGCCGCCCTTTTCCATCGATGTCATGTGACAGCCCGTGGAACGCTCAGCTCTGAGGCGCCGGATCCCCGACCGTACTGGCGGGCGAATCCGCGTCGCCGCCACGTGGCACGTCGGGCCTGGAGCCCGTGCCGGTGGAATCGCCCCAGCCCTCCGGTGGGCTCGGTCGACGACCCTGCATGATCTCTTCGATCTGCTTGGCATCAATGGTCTCGTATTGCAGCAGCGCCTCGGCCATCAGGTGCAATTTTTCCATGTTGTCGGTCAACAACCGGGTGCTGGTGGCATAGGCTGAATCGAGAATGCCGCGCACGACCACGTCGATCTTGCGGGTGGTTTCGTCGGAGACATTCTTGTGCTGGGTCACCGAACGGCCCAGGAAGACCTCATCCTCCTCCTCGCCATAGGTGACCGGACCGAGCTCGTCGGACAGGCCCCACTTGGTGACCATGTTGTGGGCCATCTTGGTGGCTCGCTCGATGTCATTGGAAGCACCGGTGGTGACCTTGTCCGCGCCGAAGATCAGTTCTTCGGCTACGCGACCGCCATAAAGCGAGCAAAGCTGCGACCTGATCGCCGTCTTGCTGAGGCTGTACTTGTCGCCTTCCGGAAGGTACATGGTCACGCCCAGCGCACGGCCGCGCGGAATGATGGTGACCTTGTAGACCGGGTCGTGGTCCGGCATCAGCCGCCCGACGATGGCATGCCCGGACTCATGGTAGGCCGTGAGCTTCTTCTCATCCTCGCTCATGGCCATGGAGCGTCGCTCGGCGCCCATCAGGATCTTGTCCTTGGCCTTCTCCATGTGGCTCATGCGGACTTCGCGGGCGTTCTCGCGCGCAGCACAAAGCGCGGCCTCGTTTACCAGATTGGCAAGATCCGCACCGGAGAAACCCGGGGTGCCACGGGCGATCACCATGGCGTCAATATCGGTGTGCAGTGGCACTTTGCGCAGATGCACGTTGAGAATCTGCTCGCGGCCCTTCACATCGGGGAGGCCGACCACGACCTGACGATCGAAACGTCCCGGACGCAGCAGCGCCGGGTCAAGCACGTCGGGACGGTTGGTCGCGGCAATCACGATCACGCCCTCCCCGCCCTCGAAACCATCCATCTCGACCAGCAACTGGTTCAGGGTCTGCTCGCGCTCGTCGTGCCCACCTCCCACGCCGGCGCCGCGATGACGACCGACAGCATCGATCTCGTCGATGAAGATGATGCATGGCGCATGCTTCTTGGCCTGGTCGAACATGTCGCGCACGCGGCTGGCGCCTACGCCCACGAACATCTCGACAAAGTCGGAACCGGAGATCGAGAAGAAAGGGACCTTGGCTTCGCCCGCGATGGCCTTGGCCAGCAGGGTCTTGCCGGTGCCTGGCGGACCGACCATCAAGACACCACGCGGGATCTTGCCGCCCAGCTTCTGGAATTTGGACGGATCACGCAGGAACTCGACCAGCTCGCTGACTTCCTCCTTGGCCTCCTCGCAACCGGCCACGTCGGTGAAGTTCACCTTGACCTGATCTTCACCCTGCAGCTTTGCGCGCGACTTGCCGAAGCTCATGGCCCCGCGTGCGCCACCACCGGACTGCATCTGGCGCATGAACCAGAATCCCACGCCGAAGATGATGATGATGGGCAACCAGTTGAGCAGCAGGCCGATCAGCGAAAAGCCGTTGTCGGACGGCTGCTGCTTCACGCTTACGCCATTCTTGGTCAGGGTCTTGAGAAGATCGCTGCTGGTAATGCCGATCAGCGGCACCACCGTGCGGAACTGGCCGCCATCCTTGAGTTTGCCCTTGACCACAGGCGGCGTATCCGAACTGATCGTGGCCTCGGAGATGTTGTTGCTGTCCACCTGATGGATGAAGGTGGAGTAGCTCATCTGCTGCGAGCCGGAGGTGTCGTGACTGAAGCTCTGGAACACCGCCACAAGCACCACGGCGATGATCAACCAGAACAGCAGGTTTTTGGCCATTTCATTCATGCGCATTTCTCGTCAGGAGAGCCGGCCCGGGCGCGATGCCCGGTTGCCAGCGCGTAGACTTCACGTGAGCGCGCACGCGAAGCCTTCGGTTTGCGCATCGTCACGCGCCTGAAGTCGGCACGCAAGTCACGCAGGTAATCGTCAAAGCCAGCGCCCTGGAACAACTTGATCAGAAACGCTCCGTCCGGCTTCAGCCAGCCGCGGCAGAAATCCAGGGCCAGTTCGGCCAGATCCATTGCACGCATCTGGTCGGCAATGGCCACACCACTCATATTGGGGGCCATGTCCGAGAGCACAAGGTCCACCTTGTTCCCGTCCAGTTGGCGTTCCAGCTCGGCCACTACCTCGCCCTCGCGAAAGTCACCCTCAATGAACTCGACCCCTCCGATGCCCTGCATGGGAAGGATGTCCAGGGCAATAATGCGGCCTTTTTCGCCCATCCGTTGCTGGACCAGTTGCGACCAGCTGCCGGGCGCCGCGCCCAGGTCCACCACATGCATGCCCGGACGCAGCAGGTGATCCCGCTCAAGCAGTTCCTCGAGCTTGAAAGCAGCGCGCGAACGCCAGCCTTCGGCCTGCGCGCGCTTGACGTAGGCATCATCGAAGTGTTCCTTGAGCCAGCGTGTGCTGCTCTTGCTGCGGGCCATGAAGCGCTTCCGGACATCCGTGCTTGGAGGTGCCCATGATACCCTGTGCAACTCCCTTGCTGCGACCCGAAGCTGAACGAGATGACCGCCCCGACCCCGACGCCCTCCGGCACCGCAAGCGCCCTGACTGCCAGCCAGCGCCGCTATCTCAGGGGCCTGTGCCAAGACCTGCATCCGATCATCATGCTGGGCGCCAAAGGTGTCAGTGAGGCCGTGACCAGGGAACTGGAGATTGCGCTGGACCACCATGAACTGGTCAAGATCAAGCTCTCCGGCGGCGACCGCGATCAGCGACAGCTGCAGATCGACCAGCTGGCCGAGGCCACCGGAGCCTCCGTGGTGCAGCAGATTGGCCATACCGCGAGCGTGTTCCGGCGCAACGCAGACGAGCCCAAGCTGGCCCTGCCGCGCTGAATACAGCACGTCCAGGCTCGAATCCCATCGCTACCTGACGGAGGATTCCCGTGGAACTATCACTTGAACGTCCCGAGGATTTCCTGTTTGTACGCCGCGTCGAGCACGATGCAGTGACGGTGGTCGACCGCCGTTTCACACAAAGTTTCGTGCTCGCACGCGACCACGTGATCGAGAACTGGCCGCCCACCGATACCTCCAGCCTGGATCCGCAAGCCGTCGAACCGATCCTGGCACTGGATCCGGAAGTGGTGCTGCTTGGCACCGGTATACGGCAGGCCTTCCCATCCGCCGAAGTCCAGGCTGCATTCCTGCGCAAGGGCGTAGGCATCGAGGTGATGGACAATGCGGCCGCCGCACGCACCCATGCCGTGCTTGCCAGCGAGGGGCGCAATGTCGTGGTGGCCTTTCTTCTGCCCGGAAACTGAAGGCACTTGCCTGGGCGGCCAGTGGCGCCCGAGTCATCCAGGGAATCGGGCGTATCATGCTGTTCGTGATGCCCGATGCCGGGGGGAATGAACCCGGCGATGTGCATTTCCCCGGATTCGACCAGCTCGGAGGTCACTCGACATGACGCAGACAAACGAACTGGGCCGCGGATGGATGCGCGGCGTCGGCATCGGCATCATCGTGGCAGTGCTCACAGCACTGTTCATGATGGGCATGGCTCGTGCCGGACTTGCCCCTTTTCCCAAGCCCCCTTCCCTGGCCTTCGCCGAAACCCTGCTGGCGCGCCCGTTACCGCTACCCGTGGGCCTGCTTTTCCATGCGGCCTATGTGATCTTCTGGTCCGTGCTGTTCGTGCGCTTCTTCCCCAG
>NZ_JAQIBU010000166.1 GCF_027858935.1 Oleiagrimonas sp.
GGCAGCGGGCCGGATTCGCTGCTCTCGCTGCAGCAACTGGTGCCGTGGTTCCAGGGCCATGACGTGCTGCAGTTCCTGGTCTATTTTGCCGTCTTCGACCTGGTCTACTACCTGATCCACCGCTTGCAGCATGCCGTGCCGTGGTGGTGGGCGCTGCACAGCCTGCACCATAGCCAGCGACAGCTCAATTGCTGGTCCAACGACCGCGACCACTACCTGGATGACCTGTTCGAGGTGCTGACCATCACCTGCGTATCCTTCCTTGTGGGTGTGCAGCCGATCGATTACGCCCTGCTGATCCTGATCGGTGCCCTGGTGGAGAACTTCTCGCATGCCAACGTGCGCATCCGCTTCGGCCGCGTGTTCGACAAGCTACTAGTGGATCCCGTCTATCACCGCCACCACCATATGCTCATCGATCCTGAACGCCCGCACCTGCACAACTGCAATTTCGCGCTGGTGTTTCCGCTCTGGGACATCATGTTTGGTACCGCCCTCTACAATGAGCCATTACACCCATGCGGTGTCGAGGACCCTCAGATCGACGCCGACAACCAAAAGGGCTTCCTGGGACAGCAATGGGCAGGGTTGCAGCGCTTCTGGCGTGCGTTGACCGGATCGCGATCAGAGGCAGAGGCAGAGGCACCAGAGTCGATCATTTCCACCTGACAGCCCGGGCCTTGGGTTGGCCGTCAGGTGTCCGAGCGAGAGGCATCGCGGCGCTCGCGAAGACGCCACTGCAGGTTTCTCACGTACACCACCAGGCCGCCGGCCTGGCCCAGGATGAACACCGGATCACGCTTGTGGATGGCGTAGCACAGCAGGATGGTGCCGCCAATGATGCTGGCATACCAGAACAGCATCGGGAATGTGCTGCGCTTGCGGTATTCGCTGTACAGCCACTGCACCAGGAAGCGGGCCGCGAAGATGGCCTGACCGATGAAGCCGATGACGATCCAGACCACACCGGAAATTCCCATGAACCAAGCCTCGTAAATGCAGCAAAACAGTGGGGCGGATCGTCCCGTGGTGGTACTGTTCCGGTCCGTCCCGCATGGAAAGGGGAACAGGCAGCACCAGACCTGCGGTCTCTGCGGGGTGACGCGGGCGCATCCATGCGTTCCAATTCACCAGGGCAGGCGTGGCACCTGCCCTGGGTGGGCATACTACAACAACGGTTTCTTTCATGACGTTTAGCGAACAGACCATCTGGCTCACCGTCGGCTTTTCCGGCCAGGCACTGTTCGGCCTGCGCTTCCTGGTGCAGTGGCTGTACAGCGAATCCCAGGGACGCAGCGTGATTCCACCCGCATTCTGGTATTTCAGCATTGCCGGCGGCTTGGTCCTGCTGTGCTATGCCATCCACAAGCGCGAGTTGGTATTCATCGTGGGTGAATTCATCACCCTGATGATTTTCATACGCAACCTCTACATGCTGCGCCGCGGATCAAGCGACAAGTGAAGGCCTGACGATGAGCGTGCAACCTCAGGAGACCGTCAAGCCCGAGACCGCTTCAAGGCAAGGCAGCAGTGGAACAGACCACGCCGCGTCCTCGCGCAAGGTACTGATCGGACTGATCGCCCTGCTGCTGCTGCTCGGCTATGCCTTCCAGGGCAGCCGCTCCCTCTGGAGTACGGACGAAGGGCGCTACAGCGGCAACGCCGCTCAGATGCTTGACTCCGGCAACTACCTGATGCCGGCCTTCAGCCCCGATCGCATCAACATCACCAAACCGCCGATGACCACCTGGGTCATCGCCGGATCCATGGACCTGTTTGGCCGCAACGCATGGGCTGTGCGCGCCCCGTATGCACTCGCCTTTGTGCTGACCGGCCTGCTGCTGTTTGCCATGGGAGGTCGGCTGGTTCCCGACGCACCATGGCTGCCGAGCCTGATCTATGCCTGTTCGCTGGTCCCCTTCATGGGGGCCAACGTGGTCAGCACCGATGTCCTGCTGACCTTGTTCGAGGCCCTGGCGGCCCTGGGATTCGTTCGTTCACACTTCGGGCCCCGCACGGCTACCGGGCGCAATGGCCTGTGGCTGATGTGGCTGGGCTTCGGATTGGCCTTCCTGACCAAGGGCCCCCCGGGACTGCTCCCCTTGCTTGGCATGGCGCCATTCGTGCTGCGCCGTGACGGCTGGCCTGGTCTTGGGCGGCTGTTCACGCCCACCGGCCTGCTGCTGTTCCTGGTGGCCGGTTTCAGCTGGTATGCGATCGTCGTGATGCGTACCCCGGGCCTGCTGCATTACTACCTGCACTACGAGGTCTACGACCGCCTCTTCACTGGTGCGCAGGGCCGGCACAGCCAATGGTATGGCTGGATTGTGGTGTATCTGCCCGTACTGAGCCTGGGCACCCTTCCGTGGTGGCCCGCCATGGGACGCGGCATCCGCAAGGCCGTCCACGCAGCGTGCTGGCGCCAGTGGTGGGGACAGGCCACCGCCCCCTTGTTCCTGTTGCTGTGGTTCGCGATACCGCTGGTCGTGTTCTGCCTGTCGCGATCGCGTCTGCCGATGTATTTGCTGCCGTTGTTTCTTCCGTTGTCGCTGATGCTTGCGCTGGACCTGCGCAGTCGCGTCGACCTGACGCGCAACAGACAACGGCTGGCGCTGGCGGCATGGATCCTGGTACTGCTGACCCTGAAAGCCGTGGCGGCCTACGCCGTGCACCCGAAGGTGGACAACCTCAAACGCGCGCAAGAGCTCGAACAGACCACGGGAGGCGCATCGTACGACGCGCTGGTGTTCATCCTCGACAAGACCTCACATACCGCAGTCGAGGAGAGCACGCCGTGGGGCATGCGCATCTATACGCATCGTCCCGTCTACGGCATCGCCTGGCATGCCCAGGACCGCGCCGCACGCGTGTGCAAGGAACTGGACCGGGAAGCGAACTCGCTTTTCCTGATCGCCCCCAGGATTGATCCCGCGCAAGTGGCCACCATCATGGATCGTTGCCCGGGCCACGTGACCCGAACTGTTGTCGGCGCCTGGCGCCACCAGACCCTGGTTCTGGTCAGGCATTGACCTGGCCGAACCCGAGCCCCCACCCCGACCGGAACTCAGCGATCTATGTGCGGAATATGCGGCGCCCTCGCCCTGGACGGCCAGACCGAAGTCCGGGACCTGCGTGAAAGTACTCGCACCATGCTGGCGGCGATGACCCATCGTGGGCCGCACGGCGAGGCCATGCTGTCGCGCCGTAACGCGGCGATCGGCGCCAATCGGCTGGCCATCCGCAGCGTTCAGGACCACCAGCCGCCGTTGCTCGAGAACGATGCCGGCATCATCGTCGCCTGCAATGGCGAGATCGACAATCATCGCGAGCTTCGCGCCTGGCTCGAACAACGCGGCCACAACATCGCCCGCACCACCGATGTTGCGGTAATCCCGGCGCTCTACCTTGAACTCGGGTCTGGTTTCGTGGAGAAACTGGAAGGCGTATTTGCCATCGCCATCTGGGATCCTCGCAAGCAATCGCTTCTGCTTACCCGCGACCGGGTCGGCGAACGTCATCTGCTGTACGCCAAACGCGGCAACACGCTCCACTTCGCCTCCGAATTGTCTGCCCTGGTCGCCGGACGTGCCGGTCCGCTGGAACTGGCACCGGAAGCGATCCGACAGTATCTCCGCGCAGGCTATTTCCCGGCGCCGGAACTGCCGCTCAAGGATCACGCGAAAGTCCGTCCCGGCGAAATCGTCACTTTCGACAAGCAGGGACTCACGCGCACCAGATACTGGAACTGCCCGATCGGCAAGACAAAAACTGTTCGTTCCACGCCCCGCGACTTCGACAAAGTCTTTCGCGACGCGGTGTATCGGCAGAGCGACATGGATGTCGAGCACGGCGTGCTGCTCAGTGGCGGCGTCGACTCCTCACTGATCACGGCCGTGGCGCGCAGCGTGCGTCCGGACCGTCCGCTGACCACCTACGGCATCCGCTTCCAGGAAACTTCCTTCGACGAGGGGGATGTCGCCTCGCGGGTGGCACAGATGCTCGACTGCGACTACGTGCCGGTGACCGTCACCTCAAAGGACTTCCCCGAAACCCTGCGTGATCTGATCGCCGCCACCGGCGAACCGCTTGCCGATCCGGCCTGGATCCCGCTTTCCGTGGTCGCGCAACGCGCGGCACAGGACGTACGCGTGGTACTCGCCGGGGAAGGCGCCGACGAACTTTTCGGCGGGTATCCGACCTATCTCGGGGCACGCTTCGCCGATCGATACATGCGCCTGCCTGCTTCCATCCGCTCGGCCTTGCGCCAAGGCGTTGAACGCCTTCCGGTCAGTGACAAGAAAGTCACGGTCTCATTTCTGCTCAAGCGCTTCATGCAGGGCCTGACCCTGCCCGGCCTTGCACGCCACATGTCATGGACGGCCAACATCCAGCCGGAAGTGCTGCACCGCCTGGGCATCGATGTTCAGCTGGATCCACCCTCGCATCCGGGCATGGCGCTGTTGGACGAAGTCCAGCGTTTCGATTTCCGCAACGCCCTGCCAGAGGCACTGATGGCCAAGGCGGACCGCGGCGGCATGCGCCACGCACTGGAGATTCGTGCGCCCTTCCTGGACCACACGGTGATCGATTTCGCCTCGCGGCTGCCCGAACGCGCCCGTGTCCACGGACTCACCACCAAGGTCTTCCTGAAACGCTACGCGTTGCAGTACCTGCCCCGCTCGGTGGTCCACCGGCGCAAGCGTGGACTATCCGTACCGTTGGCCAGCTGGCTGCGCGAACCGCTGCATGACTGGGCCCAAGACCGACTGTCCAGCCATGCGCTGGAAGATGCCGGAATCTCGACCCAGGGTGCCCTGGAGCTTCTGCGCGATCACCGTGCCCGCAAGAGCGACCACGCGCGGGCCCTGTGGACCCTGATCGTGCTCAGCGAATGGCTCGACTGGGCCGCGCAACATGCTACACAAGCTCCTTTGCAACGCAAGGCAACTGCAGACGACTCGATACAGTCAGAGGACTCTGGGCATTAATCCATTCGTATAAACCTATGATACAAGCTGCCCTGCCGATTGGTGGACAAAAAAAGCAATAAAATGCCACCGCAAGTGGCCCCTGAATACTGTAAAGGTCCGAAGTATGCATAGATGGTGCATCTCTGCGGTATCCGATCAAGACTTACTCTTGCAGGACTATTATAAGCAGGTAACAGCGCACACTATTTAATATAACTCATCCATATAAATTTTAATGCCTTAAGCGATGGTTCAACATGTATAGTCTGCTTTTCGATAAGGCATCGTTGCATTTTAATATAAGATCGAAACCATTTACGCGCAGAGAAATTTCTACTTAATAAACCACTTCTTTAAGTCTAATTTTTAAAAATTAAGTTTAATTAAATAAGGTTGTGCATTTGAATTTAACCAAACATCACTTCAATACAACATCCATATATATATTAATTATTAATTTTAAACAATTCGATAGATCGCATCGTTATCAGGAAACCCACACATATCCTCAAATGGAGTTATGTGACTGAACTTGAATCCAATATTACACATGAATGTTCTTGCTGATAAAGTTTTTCTGAACTAATGCCAAAATTCGTCTGAGTCTCTTCGATAGGATGGAAAAGAATAGAAATTTCCATTCTCTCCTACCGTTGCGCAGTGGAATACATGATCCGTTACACCTCAAGAAACGAATATCTTGGTTCACAGCCAGTGCTCGTGCTGGAAAATCTTGTTACCGGTACGATGGTACGCATAGCGAAAAGAGGTGCCACTCTTCTCAGTTACAAGATTTTTGATCATCGTGACATGATCGATATCGCTGATGGGTATCGCGACGAATCCGAACTATTAGCCTTTACGGGCTCGCGTTTTGCAATTATGTTCCCTTTTGCAAATCGTATCGGCGATGCTGAATACATTTTTAATGGCTCGAAGTACAACCTGGTTCAAAGCGCTAACCGTGAGGAACGTTCAATTCGACACGGATTTGTCCGTGATGCTGACTTTGAAATCCTTTCAGTACAACAGAATATTTCCAATATTTCTGCGACTTTCGCTTGCAAAAATATTCATCCTGAACTGTTCCATGGTTATCCGTTTTCCGTAGGCATTCGTGTTACCTACACATTGCATGATCTCGGCTTGGATCTTGAAATTGAGATGCACAACCATGGAGATCAATCTGCTCCTTGTTTCGCTGGCTGGCATCCTTACTTCAAACTGGATGACAGTGGCATCGATCAATGGAGTCTTCGAGTTCCTGCAAATAACCGTATTGTTTGTGATGATTTTCGTATTCCTCTAATGGGAAGCAATGCTTATGCAAGAGTGGATCTTGATCCTACTTTCGATTTTCGAAATACAAAAGATATCTCCAAAACCGTACTTGACGTCGCTTACGCTAACCTGAAGCCTGATGTGGATGGTCTCATACGTACGCGCATAGAAGATCCTACCGGTCGGCGCGCACTGAACGTCTGGCAACAGAGTGGCGTGATGATGGTATTCACTGGAGACAATCTTGAACACGGTGTACGGCGTTCAATTGCACTGGAACCGATGGAGGCTTTACCGAATGCATTCAATCGAGCCGATAGTTGCAAATCTATAACGCTACTGTCAGGAGCGACAAGAATCTTCCGATGCGGGGTCGAGGTATTGCTGACATGAAATCAAATACGGGAACTTGCTCAGAATTTCATGTGTATCCAAGCTCTAGCAAACTGCACGAATACTGGTAATCCCTCACAGAATAGCTGACCCTAGGGAAACTCTGATTTTGCCCCGCGGTCGAAGCGAAGCCCCTTCCGACAGAGTGTAGAAGATGCCCGAGCAGCTGACCTTGGCCACCGAGGCTGATGGTGGATTCGAGACCCATCGCAAGCCGACGCGGCGCGATGTGTTTTTGGCCGAGATGGACAAGGTGGTGCCGTGGTCCGAGCTATGCGCGGTGATTGAACCGTTCTATCCGAAGGCACGTGCCGAAGGCGGTCGCCGCCCGGTGGGTCTGGAGCGCATGTTGCGCATCCACTTTCTGCAGCAGTGGTATGCGCTGAGCGATCAGGCGGTGGAGGAAGCGCTGTACGACTCGGCGTCGATGCGGCGGTTTGTGAGGATTGATCTGGGGCGTGAGCCGGCGCCGGATGAGACGACGGTATGCAAGTTCCGCCACCTGCTGGAGAAGCACGGGCTGGCCAAGGAGCTGTTCAAGACGGTGAATCGGCATCTGCACGACAAAGGGTTGAAGCTCTCGCAGGGCACCATCGTGGACGCAACAATTCTTGGTGCGCCGTCGTCGACGAAGAATCGGGACAAGGCGCGTGATCCGGAGATGCATCAGACGAAGAAAGGTAATCAGTGGTACTTCGGTATGAAGGCGCACATCGGCGTGGACGAGGCCACTGGCTTGGTCCACAGCGTGGTGACGACGGCGGCGAACGTGAGCGATGTCACCCAGGTGGGCGATCTACTGCACGGCAAAGAGAAGGTCGTGTTTGGTGACGCCGGTTACACGGGTGCCGAAAAATACGCGCCAGCCAAGCGCAGGCGGAAGTGGCATATCGCGGCCAAGCGCAGCAAGGTCAAGGCGATCGAGGATGAGACGTTGCGGACTCTGACCGAGAAGATCGAACACATCAAGGCATCCATCCGCGCCGCGGTTGAGCATCCGTTCCGGGTGGTCAAGCGGCAATTCGGTCATGTGAAGGCGCGCTATCGCGGCTTGACCAAAAACGGCGCGCAGGTGCTGACGCTCTTCGCGCTGAGTAACTTGTGGATGGCCCGCCAGCACCTGCTGGCCAAGACAGGGTAAGTGCGCCCGCCAAGCGCGCTGCCGCGCTTAAACGCGGCAAATTAGGGTGAAACATCACCCACTGATGCGGTGTTTATCGGTCGCCGAGCGAAGAGCGAACACGAATATGATGGATGCTGCCACGAACGACGGTTGATCAGACCATCCGTAGGGCAGGAAGACGTCTCGGCGCTTTGTTTTGCGGTCCGTCTTGAAACCGCCTTCGGCTTGCGTGGGCAGGCTCCGTTGATTGGGCATGGGGTACGATTTGCGGGTACGGTCGAAGTTCGAAAGCGGAACAAAATCAGATTTTCCCTAGGTCATGAAGGAATAGATTTCTTTTAGATTTATGAACTTAGTTGAGGTAAAGCCGCCATGATTGACTTCAGTGCTTAAGTGAATCCCAAAACCCACAATGGTGCTCGTTTTTAAGTAATAATAAAGTTTTTGACCCTGGCCTAGAACTATTTAATGACATGAATTTATTATGGATAAATAAAGGCCAGTATGGTTGATATCCAGAATTAGGATTACCGTGATTTTTCGCAAAATTTGTCCAATAACTTATCATGACCCGAGATAAATCCTCTTGTTTCGCATCCAACATATGAATTCGTCCACGCGAACCGTGAAATTCAAAAAAAAGATATTGCAGCTCACTTGAGTGATATGCACCATAGGGTATTGGAGCCATATGCAGATAGACGGGAGCCGTTTCATCTGCAAATTCATAATAATAGGTCGGTACAAATTTACTTATTAAATTCGCCTTCTCCAACCCAGGACAGACAAATATACTATCTGTACCAACAGCAGCAAGCGCTAAATCAGGCCTTTTAAATTTTGATATTTTATACCGCGAAAATATGCCAACCGCATATTTTCCATATGTTTTCCTGATACGTGAAACAAATTGTGCCTTGGTCACCTGTGAACCACTGACATATTCCGCATGACCGATAAAATTTGTAACTTCATCTTTATTAGTTCCTATAATTATAGGAACTTTATTGAAATCGCCAGTTTCAAATGCTTCTTTTTGAGTTCGCGTTAATACAGTTCCGTCGATTATAAGATTAGGGCGTCCATTTGAATATTTACCGCCCAACGCCTGGATCTTTCTTACGGGGAGACGGCGAAGACAAGAAATTGTTTTATCATTACTTTTAAATCCACATCCTACTTTTTTGGCAAATTTCTTACCATTTATTTCTGCTTTATCTAAACTTTCTGGTGTAGTCAGGGATGTATAACTTCCGCTTTCCTCGATTGCCCCTTCAAATAGCCCTTTAGCAGTAGGTGAAATGATATTAGCTAAAACGCTTAACCCACCAGCTGACTCTCCGAATATTGTGACATTATTTGGGTCCCCACCAAAGGATGAAATATTTCGTTTAACCCATTTCAAAGCAAATTGTTGATCCATTAGTCCGTAATTACCAAAACGGTGGCCCTCTTTATCAAGGCCAGGAAGAGCCAGGAAACCGAAAATATTCATTCTGTAATTAAGAGTAACTACGATGACATTACCATTGCGTACCAGCATTGAAGGGTTGTATCCATCACTTGATCCGTGTGCCAAACCGCCTCCGTAAATCCAAACCATTACTGCAAGCTTTTTCTTATGTTTCAATTTGTATGGTGTAAATATATTAAGATATAAACAGTTTTCGTTTGTCGTTGCATCAGAAAATATTCCATTAGCACCTTGGGCACAGCCTCCTGCATATTTGGTAGCTAAGAGTATATTATTCCATTTTATAGGTGCCACTGGCGGTCTCCAACGGAGTCGACCAAGAGGT
This sequence comes from Oleiagrimonas sp., assembly GCF_027858935.1. Lineage (GTDB taxonomy): Bacteria > Pseudomonadota > Gammaproteobacteria > Xanthomonadales > Rhodanobacteraceae > Oleiagrimonas. The sequence goes on from NZ_JAQIBU010000166.1 coordinate 9,567, forward strand.
GGTCTGGCATAAGGTATACCTAAAAATTCACGTGTATTGTCTTTCAACTTCCCTTCTACAGATCCATATTCAGTTCTAACAATAAGCTTTATATCACTATTACTATTTTTTGCATACGCACAAGCCGGTGCTTCAAGAAGACCAAATGCGAAAGAAACAATCAGGATTAATAAAATTTTTTTCATTGGTCTTTTATCTCGTAGAAAAAGATAATAACTACAACCTCTTTTATCTTCAGTGCTGTAAAGACAATTCAATAATGTAGGAATTAATTTAAAGGACTGGCAGTTATTTAAATTATATCAATCACTAAATCAGTTGATAGCACAGGCCTTGTTTTCGTTTGTAATTTAATAATTTATTGATAATCTATATTTACTTTAAATAAGGCATATCATAATTAAATATTTTATCGCTATATTGGGGTATCTAGATTTGTTCTGATTATTGTATGCTAATTACATATTTATTATGTATTTGATTTATAATTTTTACAAAATAATTTTGTAAATTTTTAATTATTTTAGAAAAAGTCTAGTTTTTATATGTAAGGCACAAATTCACGGTTTAATAATTATGACTAACTCACCTGCTCATAAAGCTGATCTGCCAAGTTACTAATTAATAATCATAGATTTACAAGAAACTACCAGAGACAGCATCTCCCGGTTAACCGGGAGATGCGTTGTGCACATTCAGAAATTGTATCGGCCGACCAGCCCTACAATTCGTCTTGCATTCCTGGGCACTTGCTGTCGTACGTAAGAAGCACACGGGACAACATTACCGTTAACTACTGTTAATGAGCAATTTGGTAAACGCACATCTGCATAGAATGTGTTTAGAACATTTTGCACTTCGAGTTTGACAGAGTAAGTATCTGTATCATCTGATGCTTTCAAGCCAATGTTCCAAATCCCATATGCTGGCTGCGTTGCATAAGCTGCTTGCGATATAGGTGTTTGAGCTGACTGCCAGTTGTAATTTGTATCAAGACTTAATACAAATGGTAGTGATGGCAATGGCAGTTCATAATCACCATTTAATACAAATCTGTATTTTGGCGTTGCAAACTGTTTTCCGTTTCGATATTCACATGTCAATGGAGCACCCACAGGACAGTTGTATTTATCAACTTTAGCATTTGTATAAGCGAATCCACCGGCAAGATTCATGCCTGGAATGGGTCTAGCCCGGAAGTCCATCTCCAACCCCTTCGTGCTAACTGTTCCGGCATTAACAAGATTAGTGATAATTGTCCCGTTGACATTAATGAAGTTGTTTGTCTGAAATCCATTGAACTTGGTGTAAAAGATTGATGTGTTCAACTGAAGACGGCGATCAAACAGCACTGACTTAACACCAGCTTCATAGTCTTTTGATGTTTCTGCTGATATCAGAGCCGTATTGTTCGATGTCATATTGAAGAAAACGTTGTAGGCAGGACTTTTGTACCCCGTGCTGTAAGTCACATATGCCGTACTGTTATCGCTTAAATCTCCCTTCAAACCTATCTTACCAGTGACATGATTATCAGTTGCGCTATCACTGTTATTAAAGCTAGGTTGCAATCCAGGCATCCCTCCAAGACTACTTCTACTTAAGTTATATCCAACTTTGTCGAAAGTGTAGCGTAATCCTAATATGCCGCGTATATGATCGGTGAATGAATATGTGCCTTGACCATAAAGGGCATAATTGTTGTGGGTTATTCTGTCGTATTCCTTACCCGATCCGCTTACAAACGTTGATTTTCCAATTGCGCATGGAATGGTTCCATTTGGTAATGCAGGCAATGTAGATCCTACACAAAAAGTATCCAGACGTCGGAAATTGTCATGTGCAATTGTGTGGAATAAAAACATTCCGGCAACATATTTGAACCGTCCAGTATCTGGCGAAACAATACGAAATTCCTGTGAATATTGATCAAGTGACATATGCCCATGATCGGCCATACGGAAGTCGTAAGGTACGGAAGATTCCAGTAGCCCCGGAGGTCCGGGTAAAAAATCACCATCTCGACGTTCCAGATTCGTCCACCGGCGTGTTGCAGATATGGATACGAACTTGAATCCACTGGGCATGCTCCAGTCAAATTCAGCTGATAAACCTTCGTTTGTATCTTGCGTTAACGGAAGTGTATCTTCATTGATATTCTTGTTTTTTGAATTTGGTACAACAGCGCCTAATTGAGGACGAAGGACCAAACTGGTAAATGGTGTGTTTTGCACTATGTTAATAGACTGCCCACAGCAGTTGTCGTTTGTCCGAGACCAATCGGCGATAAACGTTCCTTTCAAGTTTGAATTTGGCCTCCAAATCAATTTGGATCTCACGCCACCTTGTTTTGTTCCGTTGCTCAGTTTTCCATTGTAAAAGTTACGTGAATTACCATCAAAATTCCAGTATTCATATGCAACTTGTCCGTCAAGCGTTGATGAAATAGGTCCTGAAAACAGACCTCTTACGCGATATTCATTATCGTTGAATACGCTGCCCTGGACATATCCAGTTCTTTGATTTGTTGGATCTGTTGTAACAATGTTTATAGCACCAGCCGATGAATTCATACCAAATAGTGTTCCTTGCGGACCATTCAGTACTTCAACACGCTTCATGTTCAACAGATTTGTAAAAGCCATACCTGAAGCGGCATATACAACCCCATCTACAACAGTAGACACACTTGGTTCGCTCGCGCGACTAAATGAAACAGTACCTATACCACGTATACTGAATGACTGATTTAAGTTTGTCGTTCCGCCATTAAACGTCAAACTTGGGGAAAACTGAGTCAATGATGTCGTAGTGGGTGTCGTCGCTTGTTCAATCTGTTCTTGTGAAACGACATTTATTGATGCTGCAACTTTCTGCAGATTTTGCACCCGATGCTCTGCAGTCACCACCACTTCTTGCAGCTGTGCAGAATTCGCTTTTTCTTTTGACTTATTGTCTGATTTCTTGTTGTTTTTCATGGAAGATGCAGACTTTGCACCTTGTGATTCCTGTTGTTTTGATGACTTTGCCTGCGCAACGGTTAACGGTACTGCCCCAAACAGCAATGCCATGACGCACACGTACAACGGTCGATAATTTTTCATCTTCACCCTCCTAGTTCCGTCTTGAGAATCGCCTATAGGCGTTTTCCTCACGAAAATCAATGGACTACTAGCTTTCTGTCTAGCTTAGGGGTGTATACGACAGAGCTTGCTTGAGTCAGGAACTTATACGCATACCAGCAACTAATTTGGTGTGTGAATAGCTAAGGTAGAACTTCCTGACAGTGCAAACGTTGTAGCGCCTCCCCCTCCTCCACCATGACTTGTTCGTAACTTTCTTAACGTGATCTTTATCTGATGTCTTATGTCTTATACAACTATGCTGAAGTGAGGTCAACCCGCCTGGCGAGCCTGTCACGCTGGGCCGGGATGTTGGGTTAGATCCCAGAACCACCATCTCCACCAGGCTGAACCGCTTGAAGCAAGCGCAAACGGTCCCTTCTGAGATCTGCCGGACTGGGACACGTTGCTTATGTGGAAGGGCTCGCGTGACGCCCGTCAATTCAACTCGATGGATGGTCTGCGCTTTACTATTCCTAGCTCTCAAACACCCCTGACAGCAATCTATCCCATGGTCTAAATGAGCGGGCCAACCGTTTATATGAACTTATTGGAGTCGCTAGTTTGTACTCACACGATGCCGCCATCCACCAGGAAATCCTGACCCGTACAAGCGCGTGCGTCTTCGGATACGAGGAATAGGACCATCGCGGCCACATCATCCGTACCGAGTCGGAACTTCAAAGCCTGTTCGTCGATAAAACTTTGTTCAAGTCGATCATCGACCCACATCCGCATCTGACGCTCGGTTTTGATCGCTCCGGGTACCACCGAGTTGACGCGTATCCCCTTCGGGCCCAGCTCCTGTGCCATGGTTCGTGTCAACGCGTGGATGCCTCCTTTTGCAGTGGTGTAGCCCGTAAACCCGGTACGCCGGCGTCGCCAACTGACAGATCCCATGTTGATAATTGATGCACCCGAAGGCATCAGAGGAGCCGCAGCCTGCATTGCGAAAAAATGTGGACGCAAGTTCACTTCCTGGCTTGCATCCCAAGAAGTGGGTGTGACCTTGTCATATGCAATTCGTCTGTCATTGGCCGCGTTGTTGATCAGCACGTCGAGTCGTCCCTCGTGGTCTTCCGTGAAATCGCGTATGGCCTGTTGCAGACTGTCTATGTCGCGCACATCCACCTGACGCGTCCAAAGCGCGGCATGTCCTGCCGCCTTCATCTCACGCACCATTTTTTCGCTGGACTCATTGTCCAGATCTATGAACCCGACCCTAGCCTTTTGCTCGAGAAGTCGCCTGACTAGACACGCACCGATTCCAGTAGCACCGCCGGTGACAAAAGCAGTCTTTCCGGAAAGGCACGGATACTGATTTTTCAACATGAAACTACCCCGCGAAATAGGGTTCGGGAATGCCAGGAACGGGTACCCGAAAACTGAAAATGCCACCGCTATGTGGATGACTGCGAAGTTGCTCGTCACTCAGTTGCTGACGAGCTGTGGTGACAAAGGCTGTGCGCATGTCGGACCCCCCGAACGCGATCATGGTGGCGTTGATCGACGGAATCGTGACCATCTCTACGACTTTTCCATCGGGAGCAAATCGTACTACCCTGCCACCATCATAAAGTGCTGACCAATAACAGCCTTGCGTATCGACACTGGCGCCATCCGGCCGACCACCTTTGGACTTGAACTCAGTGAACGTGCGCGTGTGACTGATTTCCCCGCTCTCTGAGTCGTAATCCCAGCAACGCACAATAAGGTTGCGCGTATCTGACCAGTACATGGTCCGTCCATCCGGGCTAAAAGCCAGACCGTTAGCACTACGCACATCTCCAGCAAGACGCTCGATCACACCCTTCGCATTGATCCGGTGCAGCGCCCCTGATGATCCTTTGAAATCAATCGTGCCTGCCAGAAATCGCCCAACCTGATCACAACGCCCATCATTGAATCTTCCGCCATCGGGCACTACTACTCCCTCGCCAATCCAACGTGGCATGGCATCGAAATGATCAATCAAGGCAAAACGGTTCCTCATAGCCAGTACAAACCCGCCTTTGCTTCGCTCGGAAAAACACGCTACAGGTTCTTCAAAGACACGACTGCTGTTGTCACCGCTAACAGGATCGAAACGATTCAGCGTTTGCTCACTGATGTCGACCCAGTACAAGACCTGGTCCCTTACTGACCAACGCGGACACTCACCAAGAGCGGCCTGTGCATCCAGTTCAAGCCTCACGGCGCCATGTCCACCTTGTTCGCCTGAAGTTTCCGCGTTGCTCATCACCGCGCCTCCTTCTTAACCACATATTATATATGATGTAATATATATGACTATGCAGACATTTCATACACGCGTGATCCGCTAGGTGGCGTTGCTGCACACACACTGTCGATTCGCAGAATCCGGAACAATATAACTGATGAACAAGCCCAACAGCTCTCGCAAATCAATCAATGAACTCCGCAGCCAGAGGTGGTTCGGCACGGCTGGCATGCGAGCATTTGCCCATCATCAGCGCATGTATCAAACCGGCGTCCGACGGGAGGACTACGCGGACAAGCCGGTCATTGGCATCATCAATACATGGAGTGATCTGAGTACCTGCCACTCCCACTTGAGAAGTCGCGCGCGTTCGGTGAAGGACGGCGTACTTGAGGCAGGTGGCTTTCCGGTTGAACTTCCGGCGCTCTCGCTAGGAGAAGTGATGGTCAAGCCGACCACGATGCTCTATCGCAATCTTTTGGCTATGGAAACCGAAGAGCTTATCCGCAGTCACCCCCTGGACGCTGTGGTATTGATGGGCGGCTGCGACAAGACCACACCTGGTCTCATCATGGGTGCAACCAGTGCCGGCATACCGGCGTTGTACATGCCTGCCGGCGCTACTCTGAGCACGCGGTGGCGCGGAGAATCGATTGGCACCGGTACCCACACCCGCTCCTATTGGGACCAATTGCGTGCAGGCGAGATCAGTGAAGAAGACTGGCGTGAACTGGAATCGGTTTCGGTACGCTCCTCCGGTACGTGCAACACCATGGGTACCGCTTCCACGATGGCATTACTCGCCGAAGTGTTGGGATGGACACTTCCGGGCGCTGCTACTATCCCCGCGGTCGATTCGGCACATCCGCGCATGGCGCGAGCCGCAGGAGAACGTGCAGTTTCAATGGCATGGGAGGATTGGACTCCCAAACGTTGGCTAAACGCCAGCAATTTCATGAATGCAATCACTTTGCAATTGGCGATTGGCGGCTCTACCAATGCCGTGATTCATCTGATAGCCATGGCCGGACGGGCCGGCATACCTCTTACTCTGGACAATTTCGCCGATCAGGCCGGTAAAGTGCCATTGATCGCCGATCTGATGCCTACCGGTCGCTATCTGATGGAAGACCTGTATTTTGCTGGCGGCAGTCGCGCGCTGTTTGGTGAACTGGGCGACCTACTCGAAACCGGATCCCTCAGTGTTACCGGCGACACCCTGAAGGAAAACATCAACGGTGCCAAGGTCTGGAATCACGATGTGATTCGTCCACTGGACAGACCGGTGACCGATACGCCTGCTTTGGCGGTGCTGCGGGGCAACCTGGCCCCTCATGGTGCCGTTATCAAGCCGTGTGCAGCCACGCATGCGTTGTTGCAACATCGCGCCCGCGCCGTGGTGTTCGAAAACGCAGCGGACATGCATGAACGTATCGATGATCCAAATCTGGAGGTCAATGCCGAGAGCATCCTTGTGCTGAAGAACGCCGGTCCAGTCGGCGCTGGAATGCCCGAATGGGGCGGACTGCCTATTCCCCAGAAATTGCTGCGCGCTGGTGTGCGCGACATGGTACGCATTTCTGACGCACGTATGAGCGGTACCCATTTCGGCACCTGCATCCTGCATGTGGCTCCGGAGGCTGCAATCGGCGGCAACCTGGCGCTGGTCGAGAATGGAGACGAAATCGAATTGGATGTTCTCGCCGGGCGGCTTGAGCTCCTGGTCGATGAAGCCACTCTCGCCGAACGCCGAAAACGATGGCAACGGCCAGATACGATCTATAAACGGGGTTTTGGCGTCTTACATGTATCGCATGTCAATCAAGCACCGCAGGGATGTGACTTCGACTTTCTCGCAGGTGCTGAGCCCACTCCCGAACCCGACATTTACTAGGAGTCAACGCATGACTACACGAAACCGTTTCAAGGCTGCACTGGATGCAGGTCAGTCGCTGCAAGGCGTCTGGTCGATGTCCGGCTCTCCAACTATTGTCGAGGCACTGGGACACGTCGGCGCCGATTATGTGGTGCTCGATCTCGAACATTCGCCCACCTCGATTCATGGCATGCTGCCACTGCTGCAAGCAAGTCGTTCAGCAAACACCTTGGCCGCAGTTCGTATGTCCGATCACAGTATGACGTCGACCAAACACGCACTGGACTTGGGGGCGAACACACTGATGTTTCCTTTCGTCCAGGATGCGACTGAAGCAGCTGCACTGGTCGCTTTCTGTCACTACCCGCCCAATGGACAACGCGGTTATGCGCTGATGACGCGTGCGTCAGACTATCTGGCCGACAAAGATTATCTAGCACGGGCCTCCGATGACCTGCTTTTGATCATGCAGGTCGAAACGACGCAGGCAGTCGCCAACGTCGAGAAGATCGCGCAAGTGTCTGGCGTCGGCGCAATCTTTGTGGGCCCGGGGGACCTGTCAGCGTCCATGGGACACCTTGGAAATGCTGGACACCCCGATGTGAGGAGCTTGATGGCTGAATGTGCTCAGCGTGTCAATTCAGTTGGACTGGCCTGCGGTACTGTTATGGGTGATGCAGAGCAAGCTGCATGGGCTTTCGAGGTTGGCTACCGTTTCGTGGCTGTCGGTACGGATATGGCTTTGCTCTGTGGCAATGCTCGCAAGGCGCAACTCGATGTGCGTGAAAGGCGTCAAAAATGATCCGGCCACGCTTAGACCTGAGCTATCGCGCGATACCAACCATCAAGCAGACGATTTCGACGGTCTTGAGCCATGTCCGGAACAAATCGGGCATCCCGACGACACAACGCAGCGAAACTGTCGAAATCACCGTATAGATCACTCTGCCTGCCTGCCAAGTAGGCAGCGCCAAGCGCTGTGGTCTCCATTACCTTTGGTCGATCAACGGGAATATCAACAATATCCGCTAGAAATTGTAGAAGCCAGTTATTACGCACCATGCCGCCGTCAACGCGCAACGACCTTGGAGAAATACCATCTTCGGCCATTGCACTGAGCAAATCTGACGTCTGATAAGCCGTCGCTTCGAGTGCCGCACGAACGATATGTGCGCGTTGCGTTGCTCGGGTCAGACCGCTGAGAATACCCCGTGCATCAGCGCGCCAGTGAGGTGCCCCCAACCCCGTGAAGGCGGGTACAAGATATACGCCGTCTGTATCGTCGATGCTGCGTGCCATCGCTTCGCTCTGTTCCGCGTTGTCCAGCAATCCAATGCCGTCGCGCAGCCACTGCACAGCAGCACCGGCAACGAAAATGGATCCCTCCAGCGCGTAATTCACCTTTCCATCGATGCGCCAGGCAACAGTTGTGAGCAATCGATGCGTCGATTGTGCCGGCATTGAACCGGTATTCATGACCACAAAACAACCGGTTCCGTAAGTGCTCTTTATGCTGCCGGTTTCGAAACATGCTTGTCCGAGCAATGCACCTTGCTGATCACCGACCATGCCACGAATCGGAATAGCACGACCAAACAACTCCGGTTCGGTGAATCCGTATTCATCCGCGCAATCCCTGACCTCGGGCAATAGCCCATCAGGAATACGGAAAAGTGCCAGCAAATCTGGATCCCATTGCTGGCTGTGTATATCGAACAAGCAGGTCCGGCTGGCGTTGGTTGCATCCGTAAGGTGACGGCGGCCACCGGTAAGCTTCCAGAGCAGAAAGCTGTCCACGGTTCCGAAGGCCAGTTCGCCCGTCTCGGCTCGCTTCCTGCTTCCGGGTACGTGGTCAAGCAACCAACCGATCTTGGTCGCCGAGAAATACGGGTCGAGGAGCAGTCCGGTCCTTGCACTCACCAGTTCACCGTGCCCCGCATCGGCCAATGTCGAACAGGTCGCAGCTGTGCGCCGATCCTGCCAGACGATCGCGTTATGTATCGGTTTTCCGTTGCGGCGATCCCACACCAAGCTGGTTTCACGCTGATTGGTGATGCCTATGGCCACTACGCGATGGCCATTCCTCTCGGCTGCCTGCAATGCATTGCGGGCCACAGCAAGGGTGCTTTGCCAGATCGCCGAAGGGTCGTGCTCGACCTGAGCAGGGGCCGGATAGATCTGGGCAAACTCCTGCTGGAAGACACTGACAATGGTGGCATCTGCATCAAACACGATGGCTCGACTGCTGGTGGTGCCTTGGTCCAGCGCGAGCACACAATTGCCCACGGTCAGTCCAGGTATTTCAGTACGTTCTGTGCGGTCACTTCGCTTACCCTGATGTTCGATTGTTCAGTGACACCCGCGATGTGTGGGGTCAGTATCAGATTTTCGAGGCCGGTGAAAACAGATGCAGTCTCGGCGTCCAATGGTTCCCGTTCGAACACGTCAAGCGCGGCGCCAGCCAGCCTACCCTCGCGCAACGAAGCTGCCAGCGCGTTTTCGTCCACCACGCCGCCGCGCGACGCGTTGATGAGAATGGCGCGCGCACGCATCATGCCCAACGCTTTCGCATCAATCATGTGTCGCGTCTCTTTCGTCAACGGCACATGCAGACTGATCACGTCCGATTTTTGAAGGATTTCCTCGAGACTGCCAGATTGCACATTTTTCCAAGCAGCATGATCCTTCGGTAGGTACGGATCAAAAGCCAGCACGTTCATGCCCAGTGCCTGCACCCGCAGAGCAACTGCTTGCGCTATTGCTCCAAAGCCGACCAGTCCCATACTGGTGCCGGCCAGCTCACGGCCAATCAACTCCATGCGTGGCCATTGACCAGCTATCAACTGGTTTGTAGCCGCGTAGGCGCCACGCAGCAACTGCAACGCGCAACTGACCACATATTCAGCTACCGCCTGATCATTCGCGTTCTTTGCCGGATGCACTGCTATGCCGCGAGCCTTGCATGCCGGGACGTCAATATTGTCCAACCCCACACCAAGCCGTCCTACTACCCGGAGCTTTTGCGCAGCCTCCAGCAACGACGCACGGACTTGGGTCCGGTTACGAACGATTACCGCTCGCGCCTCAGCCAACGCTGCATGCAATTCATGGGTTCGGTCGACCAGGGTCGGGTCGTACAGCACATCGTGATCGGCGAAGACCTTACTGATCACCATTTCGTCCATGAATTCGCTAATCACAATATCAGCCATGCTTAGAATCCGGGTTAGAGGAGAGTGTTCGTGCCGCCAATTGGTCGATTTCTGCCAACAGATTTGGAGCAACTTCGATACCGTCGCGAAACGCAGCAGCGCGCCGCGCCAGTCGCGAGGTGCCGGGAAGTCGCACTCCAGGCTCCTCACCAAATGCTTGCAACAATGCGGCCGCCCGCTGTGCAAAGGCTCCACCAGACACATGCTGCGCGTCGATTGCAATGATGATCTGACCAAGATTCGGTGCAGCACCCTTGTCATCCAGTACCGAGGAGGCCTCCCAACCGAAGTGCGACCCAGCAATACCAGCCGCAAGCAACTCGACGATTAACGCCAGCGCAGCTCCTTTTGATCCGGCAATCGGCAACATTGAGCCTTTCAGCCCGGCCTCCGGATCCGTAGTGGGTTGCCCGCTGCTATCCAATGCCCATCCTTCGGGTATGGATTTGCCTTGCTTTGACGCTGTTACAACCTTGCCCCGCGCAGCCGTCGACAAGGCAAGGTCGATGACCAGTGGCGGACCCTTCTGCAGCGGACATGCAAACGCGATCGGATTGGTGCCCAGACGCGGCTCCTTACCTCCCCAGAATGCCATTGCCTTGGGAGAATTACCGAACATCAATGACATCATGCCGGCTTCCGCGAGCTGCTCGACTATTCGCCCCGCCTGTCCGAAATGATGCGAGCGATGCACAGCCGCGATCGCTATCCCTTCACTGCGAGCCAATGCTGGAAGGGCTGCGACTGCCAGATCCAAGGCGGGGAATGCGAAGCCATGCGCTGCGTCGATCCGTACCGCGGCAGGTGCTACCTGCTCCACCTCTGGTGTAGCGAATCCGTCAACCTTACCCACGCGTGCCTGAGCTGAGTAGCTGGGCACACGTGACAGACCATGCCCGTATTGGCCATCTATCTCCGCGCTTATCAAAGCATGCGCCACGGCCGCCGCATTGGCTTCATTGCAACGATTTGTGATCAACGCGGAAATGACGCGCTGCTCTGCCTCAGAGATAGAAAGCCATACCGATGCGGAGGCTGCAGCTTCGGAGCTTTCCGATGAACTATCAAGCACTGCGATACAACTTGGTCATCACGAACTCGCGGTGACCAAGCGCCTCCGCGGCAGTGAAGCGACCGTTGGCGGTATCAACGATGCAGTTGATCAGGCTGTCGCCGGCCTGGTCTATCGACATTTCGCGCCGTACTATTCCAGACACATCCACATCGATGTGCTCTGACATCAATCGGACGGTACGTGGATTGCCTGTGATCTTTATTACCGGCATGATCGGATTGCCGACAACATTGCCCTGACCCGTAGGAAAGCAGTGCACGACATACCCTGCTGCAGCCATAAGGGTCACGCACTCAGCCGCTGCGGATGATGTATCCATGAAGTACAGGCCAGGACCCCGCTCTGGTGCTTCGGCCGGCTCGAGAACATCCAGATAGCTGCACTTCTTCCCGATTTTTTCCAAATTACCGAGCGCCTTTTCCTCGATGGTTGTGAGACCGCCCTCGATATTACCTCGGGTAGGTTGGCTCTCCGACAAGTCGTTGGTCTTGTGTTGTTCGATGACGTCGTTCTGATACGCGCTCCACACCCGCATGAATTTCTCGCCAATCTCCGGTGTAGCAGCTCGAGCCTTGCATAAGTGCTCTGCACCAGTGATTTCCGAAGTCTCGCCGAACACGCCGTAGATGCCCTTGCTGATCAGCTTGTCGTACATATTGCCGACTGTGGGACACGAAGCCAGCCCTGTCGTGGTATCAGATTCACCACACTTGGCCGCCACCCAAAGTTCGGATACATCGCATTCAGTACGAACCATGCCCGATGTGGCGTGCACGAATTCCTTGGCCTGCCGCGAAGCCTTCATGATGGTTTCTAGATCGCCATGACCTTCGATGGAGAATCCAACAACAGGCTTTCCAGTTTTGGCGATTCCGTCAACGATCCGTTTCGTCCAGCCAGGCTCGATACCTATGACAATGCATGCAGCCACATTTGGATTGGCACCGGTACCGATAATGGTACGGAAGTGCAGATCTAGATCCTCACCGAACTGCAGACGGCCGTAGGAATGCGCTAGGGCGATTGTACCCTTGATGTTGTTCGCCACTGCTTCGCAGGCGGCATTTGAGATGTCATCGACCGGAAGTATTGCAACATAGTTGCGCACTCCGACCCGCCCGTTCTCGCGTCGATAACCCCAAAACTTTGTTTGCTCAGTCATGAATTTTTTCCTTTACCAGCGCTTGGTCTTGAGGTTTTGCACATGCACGTGATCGCCCTTCTTGGTCGTAGCAACGATGCGACCGATATCCTGTCCATATTTGACGACCGTATCTCCCTCGGCCATATCCTTCAGCGCGATCTTGTGCCCAATCTGTACATCTTGAGTGGGAGTCACATGGAAATCGGAGTCGTCTTCCAGCACCACGCCGAGCAGATTCGACCCGGCTTTGACTCCTTCAACCACGACAACTCCTACATTGTCCTTTTTGTCGTGTACCAGCAATTGTGGTTGAGACACAGCACATTTCTCCCGAGTAGGACGCCGGATCTCTCCAGCGTGTTTGAATTTTTTGACCAAGCTGGCAAGCCGAGAGGCCATCTAAGCTCGTCGTTCTCTTATATAAGATATAAGATTAGACTGTTCTTCGCTTGTTTTCAATAGCGCCGTCATCAGTGATGCGCTTCAGACGTCTATCGGCCAACATGTGTCGAGATCAGGTTAAAATGCTGCGAACCATAGATTCCGCATGACTGCGGGCTGGTGAGGAAAAATGGATTCTAAATTTACCCCAGGGGTACGCCCGCTTTATCAGCAGGTCTACGACTACCTTCTTGAACAAGTCGCTGCCGGTACCTGGAAGCTTGGTGCAGCACTACCCAGCGAACAGGCGCTAGGCCAACAACTGGGCGTGAGCCAAGGAACCGTTCGCAAGGCCTTGGACGAACTTGCAAGCATCGGCGTCATGGAACGTCGTCAGGGCAAGGGAACGTTTGTTGCTGTGAACAGCGAAGAACGCTCGCTGTTTCGCTTTTTTCACCTTTGCACCCCTGGTGGCGATCGCGTCACTCCCAGCGCCACTGGCGAAAAGGTTACGCGCAGAACAGCCACAGCAGCGGATATGGCGCATCTAGGACTGGCAAAGAACGCCAAGGTCATCGAGATCAAGAGGGTGCGCCTCATCGAGCAGCAGCCAATAATTTTCGAAACCATCATTGTGCCTGCCACCATGCTTGCTGGGTTGGACAAGCGCAAAACGCTACCGAATTCGCTTTACTCGCTGTACCACTCCGCATTCGGCATCAATATCGGCTCAGTGCAGGAAGAGTTGCGTGCGGCCCTGGCCGACAAACAAGATCGAGATCGACTTAGCGTACCGATTGGCAGCCCGCTTCTGCATATTGATCGAATAGCTTTCGGCATAGACGGTACACGGGTGGAGTGGCGCATAAGTCGCTGCAGCACGGCGCATCACGTCTATTCCATCGAACTTTCCTGAGAGGCTGCAGTTGGCGCCACTTTGCAAACACGCTCAAGTCTTATATCTTATACAACTCTAAGTTGGTTTATTAAGGCAAAGAGCATGGACCAGACAGAACTGCTGCAACAGACCTGCCATGTTGGTGGTCGATGGCTGGCCGCAGACGATGGCTCAACCCGTGATGTAATAGACCCGGCTACTGGCGAAAAGGTCGGCAGCGTCCCGCACTTCCGCACGCAGGAGACCAAGCGCGCGATCGATGCTGCTGCAAAGGCATTTCCTGGTTGGCGTGACACCCCGGCCGCGCGACGCGGCGAGCTGATGCAAAAGCTCGCCGATTTGATGATGGAACATCGCGAGCCTCTGGCGATACTGCTAACCAGGGAAATGGGCAAGCCTTTGGCTGAATCACGCGGTGAAATTGCCGGCGGTGTGGGCTACCTGCGTTGGTTCGCCGAGGAAGGTAAACGCATCTATGGCGACACGATTCCTTCCCCATGGCCCGAACGTCGTCTACTGGTAATGAAGCAGCCGGTGGGTGTGGTCGGAGCGATCACGCCCTGGAATTTCCCCAGCAGCATGATCGCACGCAAGCTTGGCGCCGCATTGGCCGCCGGTTGCACGATGGTCGTCAAGCCTGCTCCACAGACCCCATTCTCGGCATTGGCGATAGCCGTTTTGGCAGAAAAGGCGGGCCTGCCCCCTGGGGTACTCAATGTAATCACCGGTGAGGCAGCAGAGATCGGAGCAGCAATGATCGATCACCCGCAGCTACGCAAGATAACTTTCACCGGATCGACCGCAGTGGGCAAGCAACTCGCTTCGGCAGCGACAGCCAACATGAAGCGCGTTTCCATGGAGCTAGGCGGTAATGCACCCTTCATCGTCTTCGACGATGCAGACCTGGACGCCGCCGTCGAAGGGGCGATGATCGCCAAATTCCGCAACACGGGACAGACCTGTGTATGCGCCAACCGTATCCTGGTCCAGGACAGCGTATATGACATATTTGCGCAGAAGCTTGCAGCAGCGGTAAAGGAACTCAGGGTCGGTAACGGCTTTGAAGAGGGCGTGACACAGGGACCGCTTGTAAACAGCGCCGCGCTCAAAAAAGTCGAGGCTCACGTCGCAGACGTACGGGCACATGGTGGCACTGTCTTGCTGGGCGGAAAGCCACATTCCCGCGGAGGGTTATTCTACGAGCCAACGGTACTTACCGGAGTCGCTGCCGATGCCTTGATCATGCGCGAAGAAACATTTGGCCCGGTTGCTCCGCTGGTCCGCTTTCATGACGAAAAGGAGGCCATCCAGCTGGCAAACGCAACAGAATACGGACTCGCCAGTTATTTCTACGCGCACAATCTGGCGCGTGTGTTTCGCGTGATGGAACAGCTCGAATATGGCCTTGTAGGCGTCAACACCGGCATGGTGACAACAGAGGTGGCGCCGTTCGGCGGCGTCAAGGCAAGTGGTATGGGTCGTGAAGGATCAAAGTATGGTGTCGAGGACTATCTTGACATCAAGTACTGCTGCCTCGACCTGGGTCACTGAGGCATCATCGAATGACGAACCTCCAGGACATCGAGCAGCACTGGCCCGCACCACAATGGAACGATATCACTCCAGTGACTGTGACGGGCGAGGTGGTACTTGTCGCCAACGATCATGTGGTGATTCCGACCAATGCGGGCCCACTCAATATCTCCCTGTATTCCGACGGCATGCGAATCGACAGCGGACCGCGCGCAATCGGCGACTACGGGATGCTGGCCAAGGAACCCGAACGCCTACCGTTGCAACTGAGTAACGAGACCAACCGAAACATCGTGCGGGGAGGCGATTTCGAGCTCGAGCTTGAGCTTGAACCTCTGGCTTTCGTCTTGCGTAAAAACGGGATCGTAGTACAGCGTTCACCGCGCGACAGCCATTTTGAACGACGTTTCCGTCTTCCACCATTTGCTCGGATTGAACGTGGTTGGCTTGTCTCACTCGATCTTCAGTCGAACGAACCGGTCTACGGTCTGGGCGAGAAGTGGGGACGGTTGGACAAGCGTGGGCAGTGGCTACGCTCGCTGAACGAGGACGCGTTGGGCGTCAACGCAGAGCGTTCCTACAAGAACACGCCATTTGCATGGTCTCCTCGCGGCTGGGGATCCCTGGTACACACACCCTCTCCAGTAAGCCACGCTGTTGGCTTCGCGCCCTTTTCCGAGCGGGCGTATGTCATAACAATCGAGGACGAGGCGCTGGACTTTTTCCTGTTCGCCGGAGCGAATGGCGCAGAGTTACTTGGCAGTTATACCGACCTGACCGGTCGCGCTCCGGTACCGCCGCTTTGGAGTCTGGGACTGATTCTGTCCAAGGCGTACTACCGCACGCCTGAGGAAGTACTCGAAGTAGCGCGCGAAGTTCGCCGCCGTGGTATGCCGTGCGACACCATCACCTTCGATGGACGTGCCTGGCAGGATACCGAAACACGCTTCGCATTCGAATGGGATCCAAAGCGCTTCGATAATCCCAGAGAGGTACTAGCCCAACTTAAAGACATGGACTTTCGCATATGTGTGTGGGAATACCCGCTGATCTCAACACGCCATCCATGGTTCGAAGAACTGCAAAGCAAGGGCTGGTTGTTAACCGACGCAGCTACCGGCAAGGCCTATCGCTATAGCTGGGAAACGGAAGCATTCGGGAAGGTGCTGACGCCGCTCCCTGACTCCGGACTGCTCGACTTCACCCATCCTGAGGCCTACAGATTCTGGCGCGACCAACACCGCGCGCTCTTCGATCTAGGCGTGGACATGATCAAAGCTGATTTTGGCGAACAGATCACAGACGACATGCGCGCCTTCAACGGCGAGCATGGACATGCTTTGCACAATGTCTACACGCATCTATATAACCGCTGTGTGTACGAGGGCGCAGAGAGTTATTCCAGCGCTGGACCCTTTCTGTTCTCACGCTCCAGTTGGATTGGCGCGCAGCGATATCCTTCACAATGGGGTGGCGATCCTCAAGCCGACTGGGGGGGCATGGCCGCCAATCTACGCGGTGGTGTGGCATGGGGCCTGAGCGGCGGCGCCTACTACGCTACCGATATAGGTGGCTTCTATCAGGATGATCGAGATCCGGTGCTGTACGTACGCTGGGCCCAAGCCGCAGTCTTTTCCGCACACATGCGTCTGCATGGCATAGGTGCGCGCGAGCCGTGGTCCTACGGAAGCGAAGCAGAAGCCGCTACTTTCGCGGCCCTCAGGTTGCGCTATCGTCTCTTGCCCTATCTGCTTGCAACAATGCAGACCGCTCATGCTACCGGCCTTCCGGTCCAGCGAGCGATGGTACTGGCCTGCCCCGACGAACGAGCATCATGGGCCTTTGAGGACCAGTTCTTCTTCGGATCCGACATACTGGTTGCACCCTGTCTGGATCCGGACGGTTCCGTCGAAATCTACCTTCCACAGGGTATCTGGCACCGTTTTCCTGATGGCGGTGCATTCGAGGGTGGGCAAACGCACCAGTTGCACCTGGCACTGACGCAGACCGCCGTTTTCGTGCGCGCCGGCACAAGCATTCCATTGGGCCCAGAGGTTCAACACACTGGCGAACTGGGCGGAACTGCCCGCATCATCGAATATTGGCGCGACGGCGCATTTTCACCTGCGTAAGCGAGCTCACTGGATCCTTCTGGATCGACACGTTCCCAGCCCGCGTTTCGCAACGTACATGATCCAGGCGTCTCAACCGCCTGGTTTCTGCTTTGCGTCAGACGATAGCGCCCTGCGGCGGGAGTCCATGTAGCTCTGCACCTGCTCCTGTGCGGTTGCGTCCAAGTGCAGACCCAGCTTGGAGCGTCGCCACAGCACGTCTTCGACACTGCATGCCCATTCAGTGGACATGAGGTAATCCAGCTCCGATGCAGTGAGGCCCAGACCAAAATCCTGGCCTAGATCCTGCATTTTTCGCGCCTGACCGATCACGCGATCAATACGGGAACCATAAGCGTGGGCGAGCCGGTTCAGCGCAGCCGGCGGCATAAACGCATATTTTGCTTCAAGTTGCTCCAGCCACTCATCGAAATTAGCGTCGGGAATGTCACCTCCGGGCAAGAGCGCATCCCGGGTCCAGGGACGTGAACGACGGCCAAGCACCTTGTCTAGCTTGCCTAGTGCTTCTTCGGCAAGTCGACGGAAAGTGGTGATCTTGCCGCCATAAACAGTCAACAATGGAGCCTCTCCATTACCCCCGCTAAGTTCCAACGTGTAGTCGCGTGTGATCGCCGAGGGATTATTGGAACCGTCGTCATACAGAGGTCGAACTCCTGCGAAACTCCAGATCACATCGGTTGGCTTCACTTCCCGTTTCAGATACCCGCTGACAGTCCGGCACAAATAAGCGGTCTCTTGCTCACTAATTGCCACATCGGACGGATGCTCCGAATAGGGTACGTCCGTAGTTCCGATCAACGTGAAATCGTGTTCATACGGGATCATGAACACGACACGACCATCACCTCCTTGCAATGTATATGCTTGCAGGCCAGCGTAAAGTCGAGGCACCACGATATGGCTGCCTTTGATCAGCACCACACTGCTTCCGGCGCTCCTCGAATGCAGCTTTTCGGCGACCGGCATCACCCATGGACCCGTCGCGTTGACAATTGCTCGTGCACGCACGCGAAGAGTATCTCCCTCCTCTAGCAACAAGTCGGCCTGCCAGACGCCCTCTAGCCGATGTGCTGCAATGAAGCGTGTATGCGTCAGCACCTCGGCCCCCCGTTCGCGGGCATCCAATGCATTGAGGACAACCAGGCGCGCATCGTCTACCCAGCAATCTGAGTATTCAAATCCCAATGCGTAGCGCGCGTCCAATGGATCGCCTGCCGCATGTTTGCGCAGATGCAATGTGCGTGTCGCTGGCAGCCGTCTGCGTCCCCCCAAGTGGTCGTAGACAAACAGACCAAATCGGAGCAGAGGCGCTGGTCGCAAGTCCGCATGATATGGCAGGACGAAGCGCAGAGGCCACACGACATGGGGTGCCGAGCGCCATAATACTTCGCGTTCACTCAACGATTCTCGCACCAGTCGAAATTCGTAGTGCTCGAGATAGCGCAAACCACCGTGGATCAGTTTCGAACTGGCTGATGAAGTTCCACTGGCGAGATCAGCCTGCTCGCAAAGCAGCACTTTGTAGCCGCGTCCCGCAGCATCGCGCGCGATGCCAGCACCGTTGATGCCACCGCCAATAACCAGTAAATCGAATTCGCGTTCCATTCGTTGAATGTTATATCATGTGTCTTATATAAGTCTAAGACTATGACGCCCGCGCGTCTCACCGCAAAACGAACGACGGAGATTCACATGGGAAGTTCGAGACTGCGCTACTGGGTACTGACACTGGTCGTCATTGCCATCATGCTCAACTATGTTGATCGTCAGATCATTGCATTGCTGAAGCCGATACTGGAGCAGCAGTTTGGTTGGAACGACGCAGACTACGGCGATATCACCACATTTTTTCAACTCGGTGGAACGGTGGCTGTCCTTTTCGCTGGTCGATTCGTTGACCGTACTGGCCTGAAGTCAGGCTATGCATGGGGTGTCGGCGTTTGGAGCCTGGCTGAGATCGCACATACAGTCACCCGTACCGTAACGCAATTTTCGGCGGCACGACTGGTTCTGGGGGTGGCCGAGTCGGTAAACACACCGGCGGCCGTAAAGAGCATGGCGACCTGGTTCCCGCAAAAGGATCGCTCCTTGGCGTTGGGCATCATGAATGCCGCGCCCAATATCGGCGCCATCGCTACACCACTGTTGATACCATGGCTGGCGCTGACTTATGGCTGGCGCGAGACCTTCTTCATTACTGGCGTCGCAGGATTGGTCTGGCTGGTCATATGGCTCGCGCTTCCCAAGCCACCCAAGCGAATCGAAGTTCACGGCGAATCCAAGCCTCGCCCCGTACCGTGGCGACAATTGATGGATGACCGCTATACCTGGATCATGGTGTTGGGCAAACTGATGACCGATCCGGTCTGGTGGTTGCTGCTGTTCTGGGCTCCAGACTTTTTTGACCATCGCTACCACCTGAACATGGCGCATATCGGTTTACCCATTGCCACAATCTACCTGATGGCGATGATCGGCGCCTTTCTTGGTGGGTGGCTCCAGAGCTTGCTGATACGCCGAGGATTATCGGTCAATGCTGCGCGCAAGATTCCCATGCTGATTGCGTCATTTCTGGTACTGCCGCTACCGCTGGTTCTGCTCACGTCAAATTACTGGGTGGCAGTACTGCTGGTGGGCACTGCACTTGCCGGTCACCAAGCATTTTCCACCAATTTGTTCGGCTTGGCTGCTGACTCATTTCCCCACCGCGCTGTCGGCTCAGTGATCGGTATCTCAGCATTCGCAGGCAATCTAGGCGGACTCGCCATCCTTTTCATTGCAGGCATCCTGTTGAATCGCTATCACAGCTACCTGCCGCTG
The DNA here is from genome assembly GCF_027858935.1 of Oleiagrimonas sp. Classification (GTDB taxonomy): domain Bacteria; phylum Pseudomonadota; class Gammaproteobacteria; order Xanthomonadales; family Rhodanobacteraceae; genus Oleiagrimonas. Next base: position 29,981 of record NZ_JAQIBU010000166.1, read on the forward strand.
TTCGCGTACGCAGCGATCGCGTACCTCGTCGTGCTAGCACTGATCAATTGGATCGCGCCCCGGTTACGACTGATCGAAGAGAATTGAAAAAGCCCTTTCCACGGTATAAGGAAGGGCGGATTCAAGGTCCGCGTGCAACACAGTCATTGCATTGTGCCGATCCTGCGTATTAGCCAGTCGTCAATGCTCGTTGGTGACCTGCAAGGGCGTGTGGAACCCATGGGGCTTGCAAGGTCGGGGGTTGAAGCTAAGGTCAGCTCGGATTGAGCCCAACTTGGCTGTACACCGACAAGTCCGTGCCCTTGGGAAAATACTGGCGTAGCAGGCCCTTGGTATTCTCGTTGCTGTTGCGCCGCCAGGGGCGGTGGGAGCCTGCCAATTAAACCTTCACACCGATGCGCAAGGTCAGGGCGTCGTGGTAGCTCATCTCCTTGCCCTGGTCATAGATCAAGTCCGGACTTTGGAAACGGCCTTGTCAACGGTCGACTGGTCTATCTCATGGTTTTCGCGAGGGCAGGCGTTTGATTGCGAACCGCACGGGTGCGCTCACGAAAAGGAGGACGACATAACGGGCTCGCGCCGGGCGGCATTTGCCGAAAACACACAACTCCACTTGCCCTGGCCCGCGAAGGATCAACCCGAATGACTTGCGGGTTCAACGGGCCCTTTACGGCCTCCCGCGAAGCGGCCACGGCGGACAGTCGACCAAGAGCGTGGGCGATGCTGACGTAGCGCTTCTTGCCCGAGGTGTCGCCATGCTCTGGGCAACGACGCAGGCAAGACCTGAAACAAACCGTATCAATACGGCATGCCAGGTCCTGCCATGACTCGATAAGGCCAGGCCCGGACTTTATCCTGCCTTTTATCAGTAACCAACCACCTCGCCGTCCTTGCGCATTTCGCTGGCGCCCCAGTACACATGGTCCTTGGCGTCATACATGATCGCCTCGTATCCGCCGAAAGCGCCGGAGCCGGGGGGCACCCAGTCCACTTTGTAGCCGCGTTTCTCCAGCGCAGCCCCGACCGACTTGTTGAAGCCCGACTCCAGCTCGACCGTACCGATGCCTTTCGATGGCAGGCCCGTCGGCGTGGCGCTGCCCACGTGTCTCCAGCGGGCGGCATCGCCGGCTTCCTGCACGTTCATGCCAAAGTCGATCATGTTCACCAATACCTGCACATGACCCTGCGGCTGCATCGAGCCCCCCATCACGCCGAACGCGAGCCAGGGCTTGCCCTGTTTCATCACGAAGGCGGGAATGATGGTGTGAAAGGGGCGTTTGCGGGCCGCGTACACGTTCGCGGCATCGCCATGCAGCGAATACAGCGCACCGCGATCCTGGAACATGAAACCGAGTCCATCGGCGACCAGGCCCGAACCCATGCCGGCGTAGTTGGACTGGATCATGGACACCATCATGCCGCTGCTGTCGGCCGTCTCGAAGTCGGTGGTGTCGCCGTTGAACAGGCGCGGATTGCCGGGCCCGATATTCGGGTTGGCGTGCTGCAGGTTGATCATCTTGCGCCGTTGGTCGGCATATTTCTCCGACAGCAGGCCTTTCATCGGCGCATCGTAGAAGCGCGGGTCGGCGTAATACTTGGAGAGATCGGCAAAGGCCAGACGCTTGGACTCGATCTCCGCGGTCAGCGTGTCCGCGGTGCCAACACCCATTTTTTTCAAGTCGAAACCCTTGAGGGTGTTGAGCATCTCCAACGCGGCAAAACCCTGCCCGTTGGGCGGCAGTTCGTAAACATCATAGCCGCGGTAGTTGACCGACTGCGGCTGCACCCAGGCGCCGTGGAAAGTGGCGAAATCCGCATAGCGCAGATCACCACCGATGCGCTTGAAATAGTCCGCCATGGTGTGGGCGATCCTTCCCTTGTAGAAGGCATCGCGCCCGCCCTTGGCGATCAGGGAAAGCGTGTGGGACAGATCGGGGTTGTGAAACACCTCGCCCTGCCGCGGCGTATGCCCGTTGATCAGATAGAGTTTTTTCGCGTTACCGAATTCCTCGATCAAGCCACGATTCTTCTCGAAGGCTTTCCAGTTGCCTTTCCAGTACCTGGAGACGATTTCAGTGACCGGGAAGCCATGCTTGGCATAGTAGATCGCCGGAGCGAGATCCTCACTGATCGGCAACTTGCCAAAACGCTTGTGCAGGGCGAACCAGGCATCGACCACACCAGGCACGGTCACCGGAAGCGAGCCGAACAGGGGGATCTGGTCGGAAGGTTTCATGCCCGCCTTTTTGTAGGCAGCCGCCACTTCGGCCCGCATGCTGGCCAGATCACGCCCCTTGGGCGACCAGCCGGATCCGTTGTAGCCATAAAGCTTATGGGTCTTGGGGTCGTACACAATGGCAAAGGCATCACCGCCAATACCGTTCAGCACCGGCTGCATCAATCCGAGGACCGCGTTGGCGGCGATGGCGGCATCCACGGCGCTGCCGCCTTTCTTCAGGATTTCCACGGCGGCAAGAGATGCGATCGGCTGTTCGGTGGCCGCCATGCCGTGCTGCGCCAGTACCGGAGACCGGGATGCCCATGGAGCACCCGCGTAGCGATCACCACGGCCGATGCTGCCGGCACGCGCACTGGCCATGCCCAGCAGACCCGTGACGAGCATGGCCACAAGCGCGGAGCCCACCCACGTGATGTCCGAACCACCGGATCGTGAATGTGAATGAAGACGTTTGGATGAATGCATGGCTCCCCCGTATGAACAATGCGCGTAGCCACCGATAATAGCACTGTCGAAAAGAACGGTTCCTGGAACATTGTCCACGGGTGACCTTTATGCACGAACGGGTCACGATTCGCTGCCGGCATGACGTTTTCTGTGCCGGCTCCCCTCATCTGTCAACACGATCATTTCCGCTTAACTGCGAAGAACCATTTTTGCGTCGGCGTCTTTCGAATATAAGCTCTATGCAACTGGTACATAAATGTATGTCTCGATGCATGCCTTTATGTTGCTCATCATCTTACTCACTTCCGATTTTTGCCAAAGGAAACCAATTGGAGGTCGGGAAATTGGTTGGCAGCACAGCGTTGGCGGGGACAGATGTTCGACCGTCGCAATCCGGTCCATAGCGTTCACGGCCCAACGAACATGCCTACACAAGTGGGCCCCGAAAATTGGACAGCGCGATAAGTGCTCCCTCGGGTCAAGCCGCCAGCCTGGCAGCATCTTGGAAATACACACTTCCCGTCGTGTACCGGCCAATCGAGAGTGCACTCCACTCAGACCCTGAGATTTCCCCACGAATCTCCTCGTTCAATCAACACGTTACGCGCTGACTGAAGGAACAGTGCGCGCATGATGCGGTCATTCCTCACGGGTTACGAAGCCAGAGGAAGCAGACCACACCATGCGCGCAACCGAAGTATTGCAAAAGTGCTTGGGCAACG
>NZ_JAQIBU010000287.1 GCF_027858935.1 Oleiagrimonas sp.
GACCGCACCACGCTGGTCATCGCGCATCGCCTTTCCACTGTCGAGCATGCCGACCAGATCGCGGTGCTGGACCAGGGGCGCATCGTGGAGCTGGGCACGCATAAGCAGTTGCTTCAAAAGGAAGGCAATTACGCCGCGTTGTACCACTTGCAGTTCCATGACTCGGGCCTTTCCAGGCTGGGCGCGGACTGAACTGCAACGCGTTAGTCTTGTCCCTGGGGCGCTGGCAATGCAGGCACGCCTTCAACGTATTCGACGAGGTGGATCCGGCATGGGGCTCTCCGATGCCATACAACGCCGCTGGTACCAGTCCGCACCGACTTCGGTTGTCCTGCGCGGGCTTTCCCGCGTCTATGGCGGGGCCATGCGCTGGCGTCGCGAACGCTACATGCAGGGGCGCACTCCAGGCGTGCGGCTGCCGGTGCCGGTCATTGTGGTCGGCAACATCACGGCAGGCGGCACCGGGAAGACCCCCCTGACCATCGCTCTGGTCGAGGCCCTGCGCGAACGGGGTTGGCATCCGGGGGTGGTCAGCCGGGGTTATGGCGGCCAGCGACGCGTGCCGGAATTGCTGAACGATACCCCCGACCCCCAGGAAGTCGGAGACGAGCCTTGCTTGATACGCGGACGAACGGGCGCCCTGGTGGCAGTTGGCAGGGAGCGTCCGGAAGCGGCACAGTTGCTGGTCGAGGCTGGTGTGGATGTGGTGATTGCCGACGACGGCCTGCAGCACTATCGGTTGCTTCGGGATGTGGAGATCTGCGTGATTGATGGCACCCGGCGATTTGGCAACGGCTGGTTGCTGCCTGCCGGCCCCTTGCGTGAACCTGTCGAGCGGCTACAGAGCGTTGATTTTCGGGTCTGCAACGGTGGGGTGGTTCGCCATGGCGAGGTGCCGATGCGCTTGCTGGGCGACACCGCGCATGCCTTGATGGGTCCGGTCGCGCCACTGGCCTTGTCGTCCCTGGTGGGTCGCACGGTCCACGCCGTCGCCGCCATCGGCAACCCGAGCCGGTTCTTCGAGAGCCTGCGGGTGCAACGCATTGATGTGATCGAGCACCCGTTTCCGGATCACCACGCGTTCAGCGCGCGTGACCTGGATTTCGGCGACAAGCTCCCCGTGCTCATGACTGCCAAGGATGCCGTCAAGTGCATGTACTTCCCGCGACGCAACTGGTATAGCGTGCCGGTGCGTGCCGAGTTGCCCGACGCCTTCTTTGCCGAGCTCAATGAACGCCTGCGTCTGGTGCAGCCTCGCGTTCGCGCTTCACATTCCTGAGCCCGGACATGCCCGCTTGCAGAGACTTCATTGACCGATTGCAGCTTCGTGCGTCGCTGCATCGGCTGATCCGCAAGTTCTTTTTCGAACGCCATGTGCTGGAGGTCGAAACTCCGATGCTTTCGTCCGCCGGAAATACCGACCCGAACATCATGAGCTTCCGTACCTGCTTCAGTGGCCATGTCGACGCTGGCGTGCGCGAGCGCTATCTGCGCACATCCCCTGAATTCCCGCTCAAGCGGCTCCTGGCGTCCGGTATCGGCGACTGCTACGAGCTCGGTCGGGTGTTTCGCAACGCTGAGTGCGGCGCGCGCCACAATCCCGAATTCAGCATGCTCGAGTGGTACCGGACGGGATGGAACCAGCGCGATCTGGCTCGCGAGACGGTGGATCTGGTGCAGGCAGCCCTGGACCAGGTCGGGCGTGTCGCGGATGTGCACGTGACCACTTATGGTCGTCTTTTCCAGGACCACCTCGGGCTGGAACCGCATCAGGCTCCCGTTGCGTCGTTGCGGATGCCGCTGGAAGCCTATGCGATTGATCCAGCGGGGCTGGGGCGCGATGACTGGCTGGATCTGCTGATGACCCATTGCATCCAGCCGCAGTTCCCTCTCGACCGCATCACCGTGATCCACGACTACCCCGCCAGTCAGTGTGCGCTTGCGCGCGTGCGTCAGGACGCGGTGCCCGTGGCCGAGCGCTTCGAGCTGTATCTGGGGTCCTCGGAACTGGCCAACGGTTACCACGAGCTCAACGATGCGGTCGAGCAACGCGCACGTTTCGAGCGTGACAATGCCGTGCGTCGCGCGCGCGGCATGCATGAGGTCCCGCTGGATGAGGGCCTGCTCGAGATCCTGGGTCAGCTGCCCGATTGCGCGGGAGTGGCCCTGGGCGTGGACCGTTTGCTGATGTGCATGGCCGGGACAGAACGCATCGCGGATGTGCTGGCATTTACCTTCAGCAATGCCTGAAGCGCATGTGAGTCATCGTCTGCGCGGGCAGGCCATGGCAGTTTTCGTCGCGATAGAGGTCTGGCTAGGCGAAATCTCGCACAGCCATGTCTGTAACGCATGACGCGGACGTCTTTGCACACGGCTATCCTGATCGATCCAGGCAATGAGGCTTGCCCGGGATGTGGTGCAAGTCTTGCCTTCAAGGATGCCCCCCGGCCGGGGTCAGAACTCCAGGTCGAGCGCGGCACACAGGTAATCGACAAGCGGCGCCACCTGCTTGAAGCTGTTCGCGACCGCGGCAACCAGTCCATGCGAGCAGATCAGCTCATCGTCCAGTGAAACCCCGGTAGCGAAACTCTTCAGCTTCAGGTCCTCGATCAGCGCATGCTCCGGATCGAAGCCTCGCGGAGGACGTTTGAGGCGTTCGCCGTGGAAATCGAACCGCTTGCGGAAGGCCGTGCCGGTGGCACGGGTCCAGGCACCGGGATTGTCGACGATGAAGGTCCGGATGCTTCGAAGGACCTTTGACTCGGGGTGCCACATGCCTCCGCCGGCGAAACTGTTGCCCGGCTCGATATGCAGGTAGAACGCCGGTGCATGTACTTCCCGGCGGCGCTCGTGGAAGAAGCGCGCGCCGCTCCAGGTCTTGTACGGCAGCTTGTTGTGCGAGAAGCGCACGTCACGGTGGATACGGAACAGCGAGCCTCCCACCTTGGAAGGGTCGGCGCGGTAGTGGGCACTGATGCGCGTGACCGGCTCCTGCAGGTCGGCGATCAGCGTCAGGAACGGTTCGCGCAGGTGCTCCTCGTACTGTGCCTTGTGCTCGTGAAACCACGCCCGGTTGTTGTTGCGTTTCAGCTGCCGCAGGAAACGCAAGGTGGCGGGTGTGAAATAGCTGCGGCTCATGTATCCATCCTGATGTCCATTTCCCCGGCGATTTGGCGGCCCCATTGCTCGAGCTGGTCGAGGGTGGGCTGCTGTTCGGCCGCAGTGGTGCCCCGAAGCGCATGCAACTGCTGCATGAAATCGTGCAGCCCGAGCCCACCCAGAGGTCCTTGTCCAAGCAGCCGCTGCCTGCGGAAGGCGTGCCAACGTTCCGATTCCTGCGGGCTGAGGGTCTGCGGCCAGTTGCGTGCGCGCATGCGGAACAACAATTCGTCGTAGCGCGGATCCTCGAAACCGAAATCCCGGCCCAGTTGCGCGGGGGGAGTGGCACGCACCGTGTCCAGCCGCTTGCGGTCGGCATCGGGCAGGAAACCGGCATACAGTGCGAGTTCGGCATCCTCTGGCGGAGGTCGCTCGGCGGCGTCGGCGAAGACCTTCTGGATTTTTCCGGTCATGCCGCCGGCGGCAAGCAGTTCCATGCGATGCACCTTGCAGCGTTCCACGTCCAGCCCGATGCGGGCGGTATCCACGCCTTCGAGCACCGACAGCGGCGCCAGGGCCGGCGAGCGGTTGGCGTGGATGGTGCGCAGCGGGATGCGTTCGATCTCTTCGGGCAGGTCTGCGCGAGCCGTGAAGATACGATCGGCGATGTCCCCGGCATCGAGCATGATCAGGTCGACCGGGTTGCTGGACAGGTCATAGACGATGACCTCGTTGGAACGCAGCGGATGCTGGGCCAGCGGCACGATCATCGAAAGGCATCCGTTCGCAGCCGGATAGCGCGAGGACACATGCAACAAGGCGGGCTTGCGCACCAGGTCCAGGAGTTCGAACACCTTCTGCTTGCGCCGAAGGGCGAAATACCAGTCCCACAGTCGCGGCTGACGCGTGCGGATCAGGCGGGCCAGGTCGATCAGTGCCTCGACATCGGAGAGTGCGTCATGCGCACGCCGTTGCTTCAGTGCATTGGCTGCCGCCAGGTGTTCGAGCTTGAAGCTTGGCGCGCCATCGTCACGCAAGGGCCATTCGATGCCTTCCGGTCGCAATGCAAAGCACATGCGGGCGAGGTCGATCAGGTCCCAACGCGAGTTGCCATTGCGCCATTCGCGCGCATAGGGGTCGTGAAAATTGCGGTACAGCAACTGACGGGTGAACTCGTCGTCGAATCGCAGCGAATTGTAGCCCACGGCGCAGGTGCCCGGGCGCGCCAGTTCCTCGTGCACGCGGGCGGCGAATTCGCTTTCGCACAGACCCTCGCGCTGTGCCTGTTGAGGGGTGATGCCGGTTATCAGGCAGGCCATGGGATGGGGCAGGGCATCCAGTGGGGGCTGGCAGAACAGCGAGACCGGCTCGTCGATCGGATGCAGGTCCATGTCGGAGCGTATCCCGGCAAACTGCACCGGGCGATCGCGCCACGGGTCGGTTCCGAAGGTCTCGTAGTCGTGCCAGAAAAAGCTCGCCTCGCTCATGGTTACGCATTTTCGCACGACTCCCGTCCAGCTGGCGCGCATCCGCGCTTGGCTAGCATGCAGCCACAGGACGGTCCCCTGTTAAACTGCGCCGACTCAAGGAGCGCATCATGTCGAAGCACGAGGACAACCTGATCTGGATTGATCTTGAAATGACCGGCCTGGACACGGATAACGACTCCATTCTGGAGATCGCCACCGTGGTCACCGATCGCGAGCTCAAGATCCTGGCCGAGGGTCCGGTGTTCGCCATCGGACATCCCGAATCGAGGCTGCAGGCCATGGATGACTGGAACCGCAACCAGCACGGTGGGTCCGGGCTATGGCAGCAAGTGGTCAACTCGAGCGTGAACCATGCCCGGGCGGAGAAGGAGACGCTGGCCTTCCTGGATGAATGGGTCCCTGCCCGCAAATCGCCGATGTGCGGCAACTCGATCTGCCAGGACCGGCGTTTCCTGCATCGACAGATGCCTCGTCTGGAGAGTTTTTTCCATTATCGCAACCTGGACGTGTCCACGCTCAAGGAACTCGCGCGGCGTTGGGCGCCCGATGTGGCTGGTGGTTACAACAAGAGCTCCGCGCATACCGCGCTGAGCGATGTTCGCGACTCGATCGACGAGTTGCGCCATTATCGCCGTTTCATGGGCGAGCTTTCCGGCCTGTAGGCCCCGAACGGAGGTCACCCAGCATGTTCGACCATGAAGGCACACCTGTACTGGATTGCGCCGGGCGTGTCCTCAGGCTCGATCGGCCTCGCGTGGTCGGCATCGTCAACGTAACGCCAGACTCGTTTTCCGACGGCGGCCAGTTTCTCGACAAGGATGCGGCGGTGGCACATGGGCTGACCCTGCTCGAGGCGGGTGCGGACATGCTTGATATCGGCGGCGAGTCGACCCGGCCCGGCGCCAGGGATGTATCGGTCGACGAAGAGCTGGACCGCGTGGTTGCGGTGATCGAGAAACTGGCCGCGGTGTCGCCCGCGCCGGTTGCCGTGGATACGTCCAAGCCCGAGGTCATGCGTGCGGCTGTCTCCGCCGGAGCCGGCATGATCAACGACGTGTATGCGCTGCGTCGCGAGGGTGCCCTGGAGACGGCGGCCGCGCTGGGCGTGCCGGTCTGCCTGATGCACATGCAGGGGGAGCCGCGCAGCATGCAGGCGGGTCCGGAATACGATGACGTGGTGAGCGAAGTGCACCGCTTCCTGACGGATCGCGTGTTCGCCTGCCAGATGGCCGGCATGGACCCCAAGCGCGTCATGGTGGACCCCGGGTTCGGTTTCGGCAAGACACTGCAACACAACCTTGCGCTGCTGCGCGCGCTGGAGCGCTTTGCGGATCTCGCCGGCGGGGTTTACGTGGGTCTTTCCCGCAAGTCCATGATTGGTGCGATCACGCAACGCGAGGCTCCGTCCGGGCGCGTGGCAGGTTCGGTAGCTGCTGCAGTGATCGCGGTCCAGCGCGGCGCACGCCTGGTGCGCACGCATGATGTTGCCGCGACCTGTGACGCATTGGCGGTCTGGCAGGCCGTTCATGAAGGCGATCGTCCAGTCGCCGTATCGACGGCGGCTCCACGTTGGCCCGATGACGACGACTGAATCTCAGTTTGCAGCATAAAAGCGTTAAGCTTCGGCCATTGCAGATTTTCTTTAGCCGTTCTTCATGAATCCACGAAAATATTTTGGAACCGATGGCATTCGCGGCCATGTAGGCACCTGGCCGATCACGGCCGAGTTCATGTTGCGGCTGGGGCGCGCCGTGGGTGTGGCGCTGGCGGGAGAGGACGGACGTGCCACCGTGCTGATCGGCAAGGACACCCGGGTATCGGGGTACATGTTCGAGTCTGCCCTTGAGTCCGGGCTGGTGGCCGCAGGTGCTCATGTACAGTTGCTCGGACCGATGCCCACGCCTGCAGTTGCCTATCTGACCCACAGCCTGCGCGCAGACGCCGGCATCGTCATCAGTGCATCGCACAACCCGCACCAGGACAATGGTGTGAAGTTCTTTTCTGCCGCTGGCGAGAAACTTGACGACGCCGTCGAGGAAGTCATCGAGCGCGAAGTCGATGCCGAGTTCGTCACCGTGGCCTCGACAAAGTTGGGCAAGGCCCTGCGCGTGACGGATGCCGATGCCCGGTATGTGGAGTTCTGCAAGGCGACCCTGCCCAGGAAGTTCAATCTGGCGGGCATGCATGTCGTGCTCGATTGTGCACACGGAGCCACCTACCACGTGGCGCCCCGGGTTTTTGCCGAACTGGGCGCACGGATCGACGTGATCGGAGCGCAACCGGACGGATTCAACATCAACCATGAAGTGGGCTCCATGCATACGCAGGCCCTGCGCCAGGCTGTTCTCTCCAGCGGCGCGGACCTTGGTATCGCCTTTGACGGCGACGGCGACCGGGTACAGATGATCGACCGCAACGGCGTGCAGGCCGACGGCGACGACATGCTCTACATGCTGGCGCGCGACTGGCACAAGCGCGGCTTGCTGCACGGACCGGTCGTCGGAACGCTGATGAGCAACTTCGGCCTGGAGCAGGTCCTGCAGGGCATGGGCGTGCCGCTGATCCGCGCGCAGGTCGGCGATCGCCATGTCATGCAGCAACTCAAGGCCCATGGTGGGGTGCTCGGCGGCGAGACATCAGGGCATATCCTGTGCCTGGACCGCACCACGACCGGGGATGGCATCATCAGTTCACTCGCCGTGCTGGAGGCCCTGGTGAATCAGGACGAAGACCTGGCTTCGGCCCGGGAAGGCCTGCATAAACTGCCCCAGAGCACACGCAACGTGCGCGCCACGGGTGGTCGCGCGCTGGTGGCGTCGGCTCCGGTCCAGGCGGCACTGCAAGCGGTCAAGGACAAACTGGATGGCCACGGCCGGGTGGTTCTTCGTCCATCCGGAACCGAGCCGGTGATCCGAGTGACGATCGAGACCGCAGACGCGAAAGAGGTGGAGACGCTGGTTGATTTCCTCGCCGAAGCCGTAAAATCCGCCGACGCGGAGGCCTGAGTCCGCGGTCCCGTCGACTTTGCCGTCCTGTAACCGGTCTGCCCATGAATCACGTGCCCACCCTTGATATACGACGCTTCGAGACCGACCGCGAAGCCTTCGTTGACGAACTGGGCGCGGCCTATCGGGAGTTCGGTTTCTGTTGTATTGGCGGTCACGGGATTGCGATCGAGCGCATCGCGGGAGCCTATGATGCCTTCCGGCGGTTCTTCGCGCTTCCGGTCGAGGCCAAGATGAAGTACCACATGCCGGGGACGGGTGGCGCCCGTGGCTATACCCCGTTCAAGGTGGAGACCGCCAAGGACAGTCAGTACCCGGACCTGAAGGAGTTCTGGCACATCGGTCGCGAGATCGAACCCGATTCCCGTTTTGCCGAGTGCATGCCGCCGAACCTTTGGCCGGACGAGGTTCCTCACATGCGTGAATACGGATACGGCTTGTACCAGGCGCTGGATCAACTCGGCGCACGCGTGCTGCGTGCACTGGCCCTGCATATCGATCTGCCGGAGGATTACTTCGAGGACAAGATCGACCAGGGCAACTCGATCCTGAGGCCGATCCACTATCCGCCGGTCGCACGGGGCGACATTCCCAACGTGCGCGCGGGTGCACACGAGGACATCAACTTCATCACTCTTCTTGTGGGTGCCAGTGCAGCCGGGCTGGAGGTGCTCACACGCGAGGGTGAATGGCTGCCGATCACCACCGAGGGCGACGCCATCGTGGTGAATATCGGGGACATGCTGCAGCGCTTGACCAACCACGTCTATCCGTCGACCACGCACCGCGTGGTCAATCCCCCCGGGCATGCCGCGCGCAAGCCTCGCTATTCGGTGCCGTTCTTCCTGCATCCGAATCCAGACGTGGTGTTGGACCCGGTTGCGCAGTGCGTTTCATCCGGCAATCCCAACCGTTATGTCCAGTCCATGACCGCGCATGAATACCTCATGCAACGCCTGCGCGAGATTGGCCTGATCTGAAAACGGTTCAGGGTATGTCAGTGCTCATGCGGGTCCGCGCCCGGTGGCTTTTCGAGCGAGCGGTAGCGACGCGAATGCCGATCCGACAGGCGCAAGGCGAGGCGGTCCGGCAGCATCTCGGACAGGGCCTTGATGGCACGATTGACCCTGCCGTTGATGTAGACGACATCGCCACGTTCGACGGCGTCCAGCCCCTGACGGGCCACGGTATCGGCATCCATCCACATCCAGGACGGCATGCGTGAAACCAGATCCCGGGTACCGGTCACATCGTGGAATTCGCTGTAGGTGAATCCCGGACACAATGCGCAGACATTCACCCCGCGCGAGCGGTTTTCCAGCGCGAGCGATTGCGAGAAGCGGATCATGTAGGCCTTGGACGCCGCGTAGAGGGTGTGGCCGGTCGAGCCGGGAAGGTGACCTGCCAGGGAGGCGATGTTGATGATGCGTCCGTGACCGCGCTCGAGCATGCCCGGAAGCACGCGGTGGGCCAGCTCGGTCGGCGCGTGGATCATCACCTGAAGGAAATCGTTGTGGGCCATCCAGGCCTGTTCGTCGAAGCGCCCCGGCAGGCCGTAACCGGCGTTGTTGACCAGCATGTCGATTTGAAGTCCGTGTGCATGCACCGTGTCGGTGATGCGGCGAGGAGCCATCGGGTCGCTCAGATCCTCGGCCACGACCAGGGTCTTGATTTGGTGTTGCAGTTGCAACGCAGTCGCGGTTTTCTCGAGGCGGCTGGCGCGGCGTGCGTTGAGCACCAGGTCGTAGCCGCGCGCGGCCAATGCTTGTGCAAAGGCCGCGCCGATCCCCGAGGAGGCGCCCGTGACCAGGGCGGTAGGGCGTACTTGTGCGCTCATTTGGAGCTCCGTTCCTGGAAAGCCTCATCATAGATGCACGGCGTGGCAGCATGGATGGTACTGCGCACGGCCTCGTGGCGTGACGCGCACCGGTCGCATTGCCAGTCCGCTGGGCCAGGGCTATGCTTTCAAATTCGACCAAAGGCAAGGGGCATCGGGCATGCGCAGGAAGCTGGTCGCCGGAAACTGGAAGATGCATGGCACGCGGGACATGGCCTTGTCCCTGGTGCGAGATATCGCCGCGAAACAACCGGACGGGACCGAAGTGGTGGTGTTCCCCCCTTTTCCCTACCTTGATCCCCTGATCCGGGCACATGGCGATGTCCTGGGCTTCGGTGGCCAGGATGTAAGCGAACACGACCAACCTGGCGCCTGGACGGGCGAGATTTCCGCCGCGATGCTCGAAGACATCGGTTGTGCCTGGGCGCTGGTGGGGCATTCCGAACGTCGACAGCACCACCACGAAGGCAATGCGCAGGTCGCCGCCAAATTTGCAGCCGCTCGCCAAGCCGGACTGCTGCCCATGCTTTGCGTGGGCGAAACGAAGGAACAACGCGATGCGGGGTGTACCGAAGCGGTCCTGACAGAGCAGCTCTCGGCGGTGATCGAGGCCGCGGGCATCGAGGCTTTCAGGGATGCGGTTGTCGCGTACGAACCGATCTGGGCGATCGGGACGGGAACCACGGCGACACCCGAACAGGTACAGCAGGCGCACTCGTTCATCCGTAGCCTTTTGGCCGCAGGGGATGCTAAAATAAGCGGCCTGACGCGCGTACTTTATGGCGGCAGCGTCAAACCTGCGAATGCAGCCGTACTATTTGCTCAAGCGGATGTGGATGGCGGTCTCATTGGTGGGGCATCCCTAACAGCAGACGATTTTCTGGCCATCTGCGCGGCAGCGCAATCATGCGCTTGACGCAGCGGAAACAAATTCGACATGTTCATCATCTTCAGTGTTTTCTACATTCTGATCGCCGCCGCGATGATCGTGCTGATCCTCATGCAGCGTGGCCAGGGTGCCGATGCCGGTGCAGGTTTCGGTGCGGGCGCATCGGGCACGGTGTTCGGTGCGCGTGGCTCGGCAAGCTTTCTGACGCGGGCCACGGGCGTACTTGCCACATTGTTCTTTATCATCAGCCTCGGGATGGCGATATACTTCAGCCGAAGCGGTGCCCCCAAGCAGGCCGATAACCTCGGCGTGATGTCGGGCATGGCCGCTCCGGCCAGCAGTGCCGGCGCCACGATGGCAGCTGCAGCGACGTCCGGGTCGGCTTCGAAGGCCGCCACCGGCACTGACCTGCCGTCTGTGCCCGAGGCGGCACCGGACACTTCGCCCGCAGCTGCTGGTTCGCAGGGAGCGCCTGTTCCGACAAAGAAGTAGATCGATTCTTTACATTTGCCCAGGTGGCGGAATTGGTAGACGCACTACCTTGAGGTGGTAGCGACGCAAGTCGTGGGGGTTCGAGTCCCCCCTTGGGCACCAAACGCTTAGGCGGACGTCATCGGGACGTCAGCTGTTTCACGCGCAACAAAGCCTGGAGGTTGTTCCCCTGTGCTAGCCGAATATTGGCCTGTTTTGCTGTTTATCTTCGTGGCTGGTGGCCTCGGCATCGTCCTGCTGGCGATCGGCTTGCTCGTGGCACCCCACAACCCCGACCCCGAAAAGCTTTCGCCGTACGAATGCGGTTTCGAGGCTTTCGAAGACGCACGCATGAAGTTCGACGTGCGCTATTACCTCATCGCCATTCTCTTCATCATCTTCGACCTGGAAGTCGCTTTTCTGTTTCCATGGGCAGTGGTGTTCGACAAGATCGGCATGGTGGCTCTGGTCGAGATGGCGCTGTTTCTGTCTCTGCTGGTGGTCGGGTTCGTCTATATCTGGAAGAAGGGAGCTCTGGAATGGGATTGATGTCCTCCGTTGACCGGGTCATGCACAACCCGCAGCCGCTGGATCTGGTCGATGACATCCTGCGGCCGGCCGGGGACAACCCGATCGTGCAGCGTGGGTGGGCGACCACCAGCGTCGACGCCCTGATGAACTGGGCCCGGACCGGCTCCATGTGGCCGATGACCTTCGGGCTTGCCTGTTGTGCTGTGGAGATGATGCACGCCGGTGCCGCGCGCCTGGACCTGGACCGATACGGCGTGATTTTCCGCCCCAGTCCGCGCCAGTCCGACGTCATGATTGTCGCCGGAACCCTGGTCAACAAGATGGCTCCGGCCTTGCGCAAGGTCTACGACCAGATGCCGGATCCCAAGTGGGTCATATCCATGGGCTCGTGCGCCAACGGCGGCGGCTATTACCACTATTCCTATTCGGTGGTGCGCGGATGTGATCGCGTCGTCCCGGTGGATATCTACGTGCCCGGCTGTCCTCCGACCGCCGAAGCCCTGATCCACGGGATCCTGCAGTTGCAGAAAAAAATCCGTCGCACCCACACCATTGCGCGCTGAGGCCCGGCCATGAGCGAATCGCAACCCAACTCGCTGGCCGAGCGTCTGATCGCACGCTTCGGCAATACCCTGCAGAAAGTCGAGACCAGGCTTGGGCAGACCACCATCGAGGTCGCCTCGGCAGACCTGCTGAGTGTTGCCACGGCGTTGCGTGATGAGCCCGAGTTCGATTTCTGCGAAGTCGTGGACGTATGTGGTGTCGACTACCTCGGCTATGGACAGAACGAATGGGAAACCACCGGTGCCTCGGGCACGGGGTTCTCTCGTGGCGTGCGTGGAGAAGCTGCCGGACGCTTTGACTGGGAAGGCCGTCCGCGGCCAGATGACATGCCACGACGCTTCGCGTCTGTCGTGCACCTGTTGTCGCTCAACCACAACAAGCGCCTGCGTGTACGCACCTTTTGTGAAGACAATGATCTGCCGCTGGTGCCATCGCTGGCTGGACTGTGGCCCGTCGCGAACTGGTTCGAGCGCGAAGCGTTCGATCTGTTCGGCATCGTTTACGAGGGGCACCCGGATCTTCGCCGCATTCTTACCGATTACGGTTTTGTCGGTCGTCCTTTCCGCAAGGATTTTCCGTTGGTGGGTAATGTCGAGGTCCGTTACGACCCCGAAAAGAAGCGCGTGGTGTACGAGCCTGTGACCTCCGTGGTACCGCGCGTGCTGGTGCCGCGGGTCATCCGCGATGACGCCGACCTGATCCAGGCCCGGGCTGAGGCCGCAGATCACTGGCGCGAGAACTGAACGAGGCGATGACCTGATGTCGGTACCGGAAATCCGCAATTACACGATGAACTTCGGCCCCCAGCACCCTGCCGCACACGGTGTGCTGCGCCTCGTGCTGGAGATGGATGGCGAGACCGTGGTCAAGGTCGATCCACACATCGGCCTGCTGCATCGCGCCACCGAAAAGCTGGCCGAGTCCAAACCATTCAATCAGTCGATCGGCTACATGGATCGTCTCGATTACGTATCGATGATGTGCAACGAGCACAGCTACGTGCGTGCGATCGAACAGCTGATGCATATCCAGGCCCCGGTTCGCGCCCAGTACATCCGCACCATGTTCGACGAGATCACGCGCATCCTGAACCACCTGATGTGGCTCGGTTCCAACGCCCTGGACCTGGGTGCGATGGCGGTTTTCCTGTACGCCTTCCGCGAGCGCGAGGAGCTGATGGACTGCTACGAGGCAGTCTCGGGAGCACGCATGCACGCCACCTATTACCGTCCCGGTGGCGTGTACCGCGATCTTCCGGCAAAGATGCCGCAGTACAACGAGTCACGTTGGCACAAGGGCGCTGATCTGAAGCGCCTGAACCAGTGGCGTGAAGGTTCCATGCTGGATTATCTGGATGCCTTCACCGACGACTTTCCGTCCAAGGTCGACGAGTATGAGAACCTGCTGACCAGCAACCGTATCTGGAAACAGCGTACGGTCGATATTGGCGTGATCAGTCCGGACCAGGCCCGTGCCTGGGGCATGAGTGGTCCGATGCTGCGTGGCTCGGGGGTCGAATGGGACCTGCGCAAGAAGCAGACCTATGCGGCCTATGGGGACGTTGATTTCGATATCCCGGTTGGCGTCAATGGCGACTGCTACGACCGAT
The DNA here is from genome assembly GCF_027858935.1 of Oleiagrimonas sp. GTDB lineage: Bacteria > Pseudomonadota > Gammaproteobacteria > Xanthomonadales > Rhodanobacteraceae > Oleiagrimonas. Next base: position 13,496 of record NZ_JAQIBU010000287.1, read on the forward strand.
ACCTGGTTCGGGTCGAGGAGATGCGCCAGTCGAACCGCATCATCAAGCAGTGCGTGCGCTGGCTGAGGGACAATCCGGGCCCGGTCATGCTCGACAATTTCAAGGTTGCGCCACCTTCGCGCGAATCGATGAAGCGCGACATGGAAGCGTTGATCCATCACTTCAAGCTTTTCAC
>NZ_JAQIBU010000291.1 GCF_027858935.1 Oleiagrimonas sp.
GCCACCCAGCGCCTCAATCGTCTTCCGATCCAGCATGGAACACCCCTTATACCCCTCTTGAGAGGTCTAAGGTATCGACGCAAGGGAAGAAGCTCCACGGAAACCCGCGAAGAACCAAAGATAAGCCGCCACATTGGCAATATCCTGCTTGGAAAGCATGGCGGCCATGCCGGACATGATCGAGCTGGATCGCTGACCCGACTGGAAAGACTCCAGCTGGTATTCCAGGTAGTTCGCGTGTTGCCCCGCCAGCTTTGGGTATTGCGGACTGGTCGAATTTCCATCGGGGCCATGACACATCGCGCATACCGCAGACACCTTGGACTGACCGGCATTGGCATTGCCCGTCGGAAAGTCAGTGGCCTGCGACGGTCCGGAGATCATCATGAGGCTGGCGGCCAGAACCAGCATGCCCACCATCGAGATCGTTGCTGATTTCATTACTCATTCCCCTCTGGAATGTGATGATCCTGCAACACACGCCACAGGACTCGTGCACTCCATCATACGCCGGGATGAAGCTTGCATGAGGGGCAGTACAGTTTCGGGCCATGATGGTTGTGAACATGCGTACCTTTCAGACCGGGGGTTGATGCAGGGCATGGATCATTCGATCAGCGGTTGATGGATCGGCAAGACTTCCATCCGGCCACTTTCAACACTGGATAATCTGATGCCAGCGCACAGTGAGCCCGGCCATGCATAAAGCGCGGCGTGCAAGGTTGCGGTGCCCTCGACCCCTTCGTTGCCACGCGCATGACTATCGTTGGCCTGCCGCGATTGCGGTCCCCTGACGCGCGTGCTTCAGTGTGTCCTGATGCACTGTCGCACGCGCTGCGGATTGGCCACGGGCATCGGCCCATGCCGGCGGGGTGATAACTTGGTGACATCACTCACCTGAATGCATGGAGAAATACATGCGTGCAATTGAAATCACGGCTCCCGGAAATCCTGAAGTCCTTGCGCTGACCGATCGCCCCCAGCCTCGTCCGGGTGCGGGGGAGATCCTGATCCGCGTGGCTTCGGCCGGCATCAACATGCCCGATATCTTTCAGCGCAAGGGCGGCTATCCGCCCCCGGAAGGCGTGACGGACATCCCCGGACTGGAAGTGGCTGGCGAGGTCGCTGCATGTGGCGAAGGCGTTTCCGGATTCAGCAAGGGCGACCCGGTATGCGCGTTGCTGGCCGGAGGCGGCTATGCCGAATATGCCGTGGCCCCTGCTTCCACGGTTTTGCCGATACCGCGCGGACTTGATGTGCTGCACGCCGCAGCCCTTCCTGAGACGGCGTTCACCGTGTGGGACGCGCTTTTCATGCGGGCACGACTGCAGCCGGGCGAGTCGGTGCTGATCCACGGCGGCTGCGGCGGCATCGGCAGCATGGCATTGCAGCTGGCCCGAGCCTGCGGATGCAGCCCGATATTCACCACCGGCCATCAACGCGATGGCCAGGCCGAGGCCTGCCGCCGGTTCGGCGCGACCCGGTTCATCGATTACCGTGAAGAGGATTTCGTGGAGGTCGTGAAACAGCAGACCGATGGCCGCGGGGTGGATGTGATCCAGGACATCATCGGTGGCGACTATGTGGCCCGCAACATCGAGTCGTTGGCCGTGGAAGGACGTCTGGTCAACCTGAACTTTGTCGCCGGTATCGAGGTGAAGGTGGATTTCCGCCCGGTGATGCGCAAGCGCCTTACGCTGATGGCCCAGACGTTGCGCGCCCGGACTGCCGAGGAGAAAGGCCGGATCGCGGCGCAGCTGCGGGAGCATGCCTGGCCATGGATCGAGGCCGGCAAGGTCACGCCGGAGATCTTCCGGACCTATCCCCTGGCCGAAGCGGCGTCCGCGCATGCCGCACTGGAGGCGGGTGGGCATATCGGCAAGATCGTGCTGACCCTCTAGAGCTGCCTGGCGCGTCTCGTCGCCCCATGCAACAAGCATCGACGCAGGACCCGGTGGTCTGCCTCTGGCCGGATCTTGAGCTTGTGCGTCGGTTGTCGGAACGGGCAGGATATAGGCACGTTTGTCATCTGCAAGGGGGGAATCATGGGCTGCACTACTGGAACCGCAAACCGCATGCAACATCGTGGCGTGCAGGGTGGGAAATGGTTCATCTGGTGCGCCGCGCTGATGCTCGCGGCGATATCGGTTTCGGCAAGCGCAGCCGTGCCGCAACCGCAGGGGTGGACCCAACGTTTCGCGGAAGATTTCAATGGACCGGCCGGTCAGCTGCCGGCATCGTCACGCTGGCGCTTCGACCTCGGTCACGGAAACCCCGGGGGTGGCCCCAACTGGGGCACCTACGAAGTCGAGGCCAACACAGCCCGACCCGAAAACGTCAGTCTGGACGGCAAGGGCCACCTGCGCATCACGCCGCGTCGAGACGCAAACGGGCAATGGACCTCGGCACGCATCGAAACCCGGCGCGATGATTTTCATGCGCCGGCAGGCGGAATGCTCAGGATCGAGGCGCGCATCCGCATGCCCGACGTGCATGGTCCTGCCGCGCTCGGCTACTGGCCGGCCTTCTGGGCGCTTGGCAAGAGTTTTCGTACCGCCAGGGACTGGCCGGCAAGCGGCGAAATCGACGTGATGGAGAACGTCAATGGACTGAATCGCGTCTGGGGCACCCTGCATTGCGGCGTTTCGCCGGGCGGGCCGTGCCATGAAAAACACGGACTGTCGGCGGATGTGCCGTGTCCCGGGGCGAGCTGCCAGGCCGCCTTCCATACCTATACAGTGGAATGGGATCGTAGCGTCAGCCCACAGGTGCTGCGCTGGTATGTCGACGGCAAGCTCTACCACACGCTGCGCCAGGACCAGCTACCTGCCGCCACGTGGAACCGCATGAGTACTAGAAAAGGCATGTACCTGATCCTCGACGTGGCCATCGGAGGACTGTTCCCGGACCGGCTGAATGCACCGGTTCCGACGCCGACTTCGGCGACTCAGCCGGGACATCCGATGCTGGTGGATTACGTGGCTGTGTGGACACGTGCCAAGGGAGAGGCGGTGCATACGACGCCGTGAACCTGCAAGCGAGGGGGTCCAGGCGAGCGGGCTGTTGTACAAGGCGCGGGTGGTGAGGCGAAACCTTCGTCTGCGGTGACTCAGGACGATACTGCCCGGACGCTGGCCAGATCGATCACTCCGCCGAGCACTTTGTCGATGACATCCTGGCGCAGCCGCCGCATGCCGACGGTCTGTGCTGCCTTGAGCACCTCCGGCACCTTGCCGCGGGAGCGGATCACGCTTTCCACGAGCGCCCGAACATGGCACTCGATGGCATTACACCAGTGCAGAAATTGGCGCTCGTCGTCTAGCTCCACTTTTGGCGTCAGCTAAAAATGGGGGGATTATCCCTGCACCTGGCCGGCCTCCTTTGTCGGACCACACTTCCTGGTCCCGGCCATCGCCCATCCGGCCGATGGTACAGTGCCTTTTTCCACCAAGGCCCGACGAGGCGAGCGACCTGATGACAGCGCATGATTCATACCCGATCGGTACAGCCGGACGCCCGTGGGGCAAGACGGAAATCGCCGAGTGGCGATCTGGACAGACGCGCAAGCGCAGTTACCAGGATGACGTCATGCAGCTCATCGAGCCACTGCATTCGCGCTTCGAGGTGACCGAGTACGGTCATCTGGACTATGCCCCCGACAGCTACCCGCTATTTGCCATCGCCAGCCGCAACTGGAATGACGCGCTGCCCTGTGTGCTGGTGACCGGCGGGGTGCATGGGTATGAAACCAGCGGTGTGCGTGGCGCCCTGCAGTTTGCCGAGGAACGTGCTGCTGAGTACGCGGGCCGGATCAACCTGCTGATTGTGCCTTGCGTGAGCCCGTGGGGGTATGAACGTATCCACCGCTGGAATCCGGATGCACTGGATCCCAATCGTTCGTTTCGTGCCGACAGTCCGGCCCCCGAGTCGGCCGCCCTTCTGGATCTGGTCGCGCCGCTTCGAGAACGCATCCTGGTGCATATCGACCTGCACGAGACCACCGACAGCGACGAATCCGAGTTCCGTCCGGCGCTTGCCGCACGCGATGGTATCGCATA
>NZ_JAQIBU010000186.1 GCF_027858935.1 Oleiagrimonas sp.
CTGCACCCCAACGTGATTGGTTTCAGTGCCGAGGAAAACGGTATTACCGTCGAGCTGGCCATGCAGTGGACCGATGGCTATCAGGAAACGATGTTCTGCTTCACCAACAACATCCCGCAGCGCGACGGAGGCACCCATCTGACCGGTTTTCGCACGGCACTGACGCGTACGCTGCAGAACTACATCGAAAAGGAAGGCCTGGCCCGCAACAACAAGTTCACGTTGTCTGGCGACGACATGCGCGAGGGCATGATCGCAGTGCTCTCGGTCAAGGCACCGGATCCGAAGTTTTCCTCGCAGACCAAGGACAAGCTGGTCTCGTCCGAGGTCAAGACCGTGGTCGAGCAGGTGGTCTACAAGGAACTGGGTGATTTCCTGCTGGAGCATCCCGCCGAGGGCAAGGCGATCGCGTCCAAGGTCGTCGATGCCGCGCGTGCACGCGAGGCCGCGCGCAAGGCGCGGGAGATGACACGGCGCAAGGGCGCATTGGACATTGCCGGCTTGCCGGGAAAACTGGCCGATTGCCAGGAGAAGGATCCGGCGTTGTCCGAACTGTTCCTGGTCGAGGGTGATTCGGCCGGAGGTTCGGCCAAACAGGGACGCAACCGCAAGACGCAGGCGGTATTGCCCCTGAAAGGCAAGATTCTCAACGTCGAGAAAGCCCGTTTTGACAAAATGCTGTCCTCGGTCGAGGTTGGCACCCTGATCACGGCGTTGGGTACCGGCATTGGCAAGGACGAGTACAACCCGGACAAGCTGCGCTACCACCGCATCATCATCATGACCGATGCCGATGTCGACGGGTCGCACATCCGGACCTTGCTGCTGACCTTCTTCTACCGGCAAATGCCGGAATTGATCGAACGCGGCCATGTCTATATCGGTCTGCCGCCGTTGTACAAGATCAAGCAGGGCAAGCAGGAGCTGTACCTGAAGGACGATACGGCGCTGAACGAATATCTGATTTCCAATGCCGTCGAAAACGCAAGCCTCGTCTATGCGACTGAAGCACCGCCGATAACCGGCGAAGCGCTGGAAAAACTGTTGCGTGACTACCAGACCGCGTTGACCCAGATCATGCGACTCAATACCCGCTGCGATACGCAGGTCTGGACCGCGATGCTGGAATATGCACCACTGGAACCCACGCTGTGGGACGACGCACCCGCCATGCAGGCCTGGCTTCAGGGGCTGTCCGCTCGACTGGCTGCGAGTGGGCTGGGAAGGCCACGTTTCACCCTGGAACTGCACGCGGCCACCGTGGATCAGCCGGCGGCCATCGTCGTCATGCGCAACCAGCATGGTCTGGAGCACACGTGGGTGCTTGCGCAGAACTTTTTTTCCGGCCTGGAATATCGCCCGATCCTGAATCTGGCTCGCGAGCTGCACGGGATGATCCAGGAAGGCGCAGAGGCGCGTCGTGGCAATGCCTCACGCGGGATTACCAGCTTCGTTGATGCCCGCGACTGGCTGCTGGCCGAAGCCAAGAAGGGCCGAAGCATCCAGCGTTTCAAGGGATTGGGTGAAATGAACCCGGAACAGCTGTGGGAAACCACGGTCAATCCAGACACACGCCGCATGCTGCAGGTCGGTATCGAGGACGCGGTTGCGGCTGACCAGATGTTTTCCATGTTGATGGGCGAAGCAGTTGAACCGCGACGCGAATTTATCGAGACCAATGCACTGCATGTCAGCAACCTCGATATCTGATCGGAACCGCCCCGGGCTGAATATCCAGCCCCGCAGGGGTGGGCGTCATGGAAGCCCGCCAAGCGCATAATGTAAAAATTTAGTAAATTCAACATCCTGGGACTGCACGGGCCCGAGTCAGGGAGACTTGAGCTTGTTGCACCAGTGCGGGTACCCTTGACCCCTTCGCTGCACGCCATGCGCACGCAGCCCACAAGAAAGACGAGGTGGAAAATGAGGTTGGCATCGTTTTCGAAGATCCTGTTTGCTGCTGCCGTGGCACTGATGATGGTCAGCGGATCAGCCATGGCCCATGGCAGCAACAAAAGTGGGGAGAAGAAACAGTCGAAGTACCCCAATGCAACGCGCAAGGCCCCCAAGCTCGACCTGACCAGTCAGGAGGATGCCGACACCATCAACAAGGGCTCCAAGGCCTATAACAAACACGATTACGCCACGGCAAAGAAGGTGCTGCAGCCCTATGCGGACGGCACGGCCAGCAAATCCAAATATGCGCAGGTCGTGGCGCTGCAGATCATGGGAAACATTGCCTACAAGGAGGGCCATGTAGACAAGGCTATCCAGATGCTGCAAAAGGCCCTGACACTGAATGTCATGCCGAACCAGACCTACTTTGACCTGGAATACGAGCTTTCCCAGTTCTACATGGTCAACAAGCAGTACCAGAAATCGGCCGATATCATCGACAAATGGCGTCAGGAAGGAAAACTGCAAACGGCGGATTCCTACGGGGTCCAGGGCGTTGATTACTATCGATTGGGGCAATACGACAAGGCTATCGCCGCGATCAAGAAAGCCGAGTCCATGACCGACAAGCCGAGAGAGACCTGGAACCAGGTTCTTGCCGCCAGCTATGCCGAGTCGGGCAATACCACCGAAGCGATTGCGGCCGCAAAGGCGCAATTGGCCAAGAACCCCGATGACATGACCACCTTGCACAACGCCGTGTCACTCATGGTCAGCGCAGGGAACTACGACGAAGCCACGAAATTGATGGAGCAGGCACAGACCAAGGGCCTGCTGAAAAAAGGCAAAGACTACGTTCTACTGGCCAAACTGCATCTCATGAAGGCACAGGACGCCAAGGATGCGAAGCCGGAGGCACAAAAAGCCGTAAGTATCATCAAGCAAGGCATCGCCAAGGGCGTACTCAAGCCCGGTTACGAAAGCAACAAGATCCAGGGCGACGCGGCGTATTTCAGTGACAAGATCAATGAAGCCATCTCGTTCTACGGCAAGGCCGCGCAAGATGCACCTGACGGCAAAGTCAAGTTGCAACAGGCCCAACTGCTTTTGAGCCAGCATGAGGACAGCGCAGCGCGCAAGGCATCAGAAGCTGCGATCAAGCAGGGTCTCAAGCATGAAGGCCCAGCGTACATGGTGATCGCTGAAGCAGAGCGTTCCATGGGCAACAAGTCCGGCGCGATCAGCGCAATGAAGAAGGCGGAAAAGGATCCGACCACACAAGCCAAGGCCAAGGCATGGCTCAAGAAAGCGACACGGTAAACCGACGCAAACCATTGAATAAAATCGCCTTTTCGGTACCTGAACCGGGGCTATACAAAACAGCTTCGCTAGTGTACCTTGATTAACTTCTGCTCCACGGACGGGGTGATGCAGGGCTTTGACCGATGCATCGTCCCCTCCGCATGGGCAACACTTTTGTTGGGTTTAGCAATTGACTGATGGCCTCAAAGACTGACAACACCGGCCGCGAGCCGTTCAACTGGAGACGCACCGTGGCGCTGGCATCAGCGATCGCGTTGCATACTTTCGC
>NZ_JAQIBU010000196.1 GCF_027858935.1 Oleiagrimonas sp.
GCCCGTCTGGGCGACGATACCCGCGCTGCGCTCGAGGCCGGCGGCGACTGGGTGCACTTCGACGTCATGGACAACCATTACGTGCCCAACCTGACCATGGGACCGATGGTGCTCAAGTCACTGCGTGCCTACGGCATCACTGCGCCGATCGACGTTCACCTGATGATCAGTCCGGTTGATCGCATCGTGCCGGACTTTGCCGAGGCCGGTGCCTCGCGGATCAGCTTCCATCCAGAGGCCGTCCAGCATGTTGACCGCACCCTGGGACTGATCCACGAGTGTGGTTGCCAGGCCGGCCTGGTATTCAACCCCGCCACCCCGCTGGACTATCTGGACTACGTACTGGACAAGATTGACCTGGTGCTGATCATGTCGGTCAACCCCGGGTTTGGCGGGCAGAGCTTCATTCCCGCCGCGCTGGAGAAGCTCAACCGCGTGCGCGAGATCATCGACAACAGCGGCCGCATGATCCGTCTGGAGGTCGACGGCGGGGTGAAGGCCGACAACATTGCCGATATCGCCAAGGCCGGGGCCGACACCTTCGTGGCCGGTTCGGCCATCTTCCATGCCGACGACTACAAGGCCGAGATCGATGCCATGCGCCGGGCCATCGGTTGAAATAATGCGCCGGTCGTAGGTCTCAGGCTGGAGTGGACAATGCGAACTCCGGCAAAGACCCAGGGTTTCGGTACGTATATATCTGGCCGTTTGGCCGGTGCGTTGGGTTCGCTGCACTCATCCCAACCTACGATCGGGTGGAGTCGATGCGTTGTGCCACCACCACGTAACGCAGCGGCCAGGCCGGCCAGCAGCAGCGCCATCAGCGCCAGCAACAGCAGCAGTCGCGCCGGGGTTGCCGTTTGCGTAAAGGCCGATCCGGACGGCAAGACGGTGGGGATCTGCGTGTCGTGCATGGTTTGTCCTGTCTCGCGCGAAGGCGTCTTCTCGACCGCGACCAGACTGTTCTAGCGGCTGATCAGGTGTGCGGCCAGCGCGGTCCTGATGATCTGGGGCTTGAGCGTGGCTTCGTCATCGCCACGGCGTAGCCGTGCCTGGAGATCGTCGATGCGTGCCTGCGCCCAGAGCCGATCCAGGCCTTGCCCCGGTTTTGACGTTTCCAGTTGCACTGGCGCGCTCCATGCGCGGTCGGCCAGCGTGCCATGCAACTGCACGCGACCGCCGGCAGCATCGAGCCTCGCGGTCACCAGTCACGGCTCGCCCAGATACAAATCCGGCAGGCGGCACGGGTAAACGTCGGCGCCGTGCGGTCAGTCGATGTGGATGTCACGCAGGGCCGGATGATCCAGGCGCGCCAACAGGCCGCGCATCGCCGAACCGACCTGGCGCAGGTCCGGGATCAGAGTTTCGCTGCCGCGACCGTGCTGTGCTGCGGTCTTGAGGAAGCCGCCGTTGGGCGCGCTGCCAATGCCGACCGGAAACGGACGCGAGTCGCCCAGATCCCGGTCGATCAGCTGCATCAGCCCGGCCGGTTTGTCGACCGCGCCGTCGGTGGCGAACACCACCTGGCGCACGTAGCGCTCGGGCGCATGCCCGGCAAGTGCGGCTGTCAGCGCCGGGACCATCTCGGTACCCTCCCGGCCCGCAGATTTGAAACCCAGTCGTGTGCTTCATGCACTGCCGCGGGCGTGGCCGTGACCGCCTGCGGATGCAGCATGCGCATGTTGGAATTGAACGCGATGACGTTGAAACGATCTTGCGGGCGCAACTGCGCCAGGGCCATGTCCAGCACGGTGCGGGCCTGGCGGATCGAGGCACCACCCATGGAGCCGGAGGTGTCGATGACCAGGATCAGCTCGCGCGTCATGGTCAGCGCCTTCTGCTGTGGTGGCATCACCATCAGCGTGGCCTAGTGTGCGTTGCCCACGGTCTCGGTAAAGCCGGCCACGTTGGGCACGGTCTGTGGTTGTGCGTGCCAGCGCAGGATGAAGTCGCGGTCGGGTATCACCGAGTCGTCGAGCAGACGCACGTTCCAGATGCCCCCTTGCTGCGTGCAGACCACGGAATGGCTCGGGCTGAACACCGTGTCCAGCGGCACACCGGCGTTCAGCGTCACCTCGATGCGGGTTTTCAGCCGCGATTCGTGGCGCGCATCGGTAAACCCTTGCGCGCCGGTGATTCCGGAGTCGGCGGTCTGCGGCAGTGCGTCCCTGTCCATGGAGTAGCGCGGTGTGTAGGTCAGCGGGAAATGCAGTGAGAAGCTGCCGTCGCGGTAGTCCACGCGCTGCCAGAAATGCAGCTCCACATCCACGCTCTGGCCAGAGGCCACGTTGGTTACCGCAGTACGGAACAGGTGACCGGCTTCGGCCTCGACCAGCGCCGCCTTGCGACCGGTGTTGCGCGCCTGGCTGAAGATCCTGCGCGCGGCCTGCTTCTCGCGGATGTTGCCCACGATGGTGCGCTTGCCGATGTGCATCGTCATGGAGTACACCGCGGCGTCGTCGGGCAGCGGCAGCATGTATTCGCCCTGCAGCCAGTTCTTTCCGGTGTTGCGGAAGCGCTGGTGCACCACCACGTCGGCGATCAGACCGTCGACGCGGTAGTGGACATCGGTGTCC
>NZ_JAQIBU010000219.1 GCF_027858935.1 Oleiagrimonas sp.
GGTCTCGACCCGCGTCGAACTTGACCTTTTCATCCAGCTTGATTCCAGGCCAAACCGAGCGCCCCGACCCGAATCACCCGCCCCAGCCGAAAGCAGCCCGGGCACTCGTTAGAATCAACCCATGCACTCGCGATCCCTCCGATTTATGCTGGCGCTGCTGGTTGGCGCATCGGTCCTGCTGCAGGGCTGCGCGGTTACGCGTGTGCATGTGCGGCAGGCCCAGGCCATCATCACCGCCAGCCAGCAGACCACGCCCGATTGCAAGCGTGCCGACCACTGCGCCACCCCCTCGCCGCTGATGGCGGCAGCCGACAATGCCATGCGTCTGTCGACGCCCCAAAAGCCGGTGCACGTGGTCACCCTGCTCAACAATGGCGAGGCGGCACTGGCGGCGCGCATCAACCTGATCCGTGCCGCGCAGCACGGCATCGATGTGCAGACGTACATCTGGGAGCCGGACGATGTCGGCAAACTGATGCTGGACGAGCTGGTGCGCGCGGCCCAGCGCGGCGTGCACGTGCGTATCATCGCCGACCAATTGTTCTCCTTCTCCAATACCCAGATGTTGGCGCGACTGGCGCGACTGGACAACGACTTCCAGCTACGCCTCTACAATCCCACCTTTGAACACGCCAAGACCCCGCCGCTGGAATTCGCGGCCGGCATACTGTGCTGCTTTTTTCAGTTCAACCAACGCATGCACAACAAGCTGTTGCTGGTCGATGACAGCATCGGCATCACCGGCGGGCGCAACATCCAGAACCGGTACTTCGGCTGGGACCCGCATTTCAACTACATTGACCGCGACGTTCTGGTGGGCGGACCAGCCGCTCGGGACATGGCCATCAGCTTCTCTCGCTTCTGGAACAACAAGCGCACCACGTCCCTGAGCCGGCTGAGCGATGTCAACTCCATCCTGCGCCAGACCGGGGTCAAACCTGTGCACTGGACCGAACCGGTCTACACCGACCCTGTGCGCGTGGCGCGCGTGCGTGCGCAGGCAGAAAACCCCAACTGGCTTGGTCAACATATCCTCGACCACACGCTGCGCGTAGGTGCGGTGGACTACTACTCGGACCGTCCGGCCAAGACCGACAACCCCGACCGCAAGCGGGACGATCAACTGACCCGACACATCATGAGCATGCTGTCGAACGCCCGGCACCAGATCGTGCTGCAAACGCCGTATCTGGTACTGAGCAGCCGCGCGCGCAAGATTTTCCTGAAGCTGCACAAGGACCATCCGGCCCCGCGTATCATCGTGTCGACCAATTCGCTGGCCTCGACCGACGCCTTTGCGGTGTACGCGATGTCCTACAAGCACCGCAAGCGGTATCTCAAGGACTACGGCTTCGAGATTCACGAACTGAAACCGCATCCCGGCGACCCGCCCGAAGTCAATACACCCGCCGAGGACAACATCGCAGTCCCCGCATCGCCCGAAAAACGCAGCAAGATGCGCCGCAGCCGGCGCCGGAACAGCCCGGCCCCACTGATCAACGAGGGCATGCGCTTTGGCCTGCACGCAAAGTCGATCGTGGTCGACGGTGCATTTTCGATGGTCGGATCGCACAATTTCGATCCGCGCTCGGATCACTACAACACCGAGGCCGGCGTGATCATCTACGACCCACGTTTCGCCGACCAGCTGCGCAAGGCCATTCTGCGCGATACACAGCCGCAAAATGCCTGGACCATCGCCCCGCGCCAGCCCAAGGTACCGGTACTGACCTACCTCAACCAGGCGATCGGTACTGTTTCCGAGCACCTGCCGTTCTTCGATTTCTGGCCGTTCCGCTACGGCACCGATTACGCCCTGAAACCAGGCTGCAAACCGCTACGACCTTCGGATCCGAAGTTCCACCAGTGCTACACGCCGGTCGGCGACTTCCCCGAAGTCGCCATGCCGTTCAAGAGCATCTACACGCGCATGATCACCGCGTTCGGTGTGGGCCTGAGCGGCATTCTCTGAGGTTACAGAGGCTATGCCTTGAGCGGGCGAGCGTTCCAGGAATGCCTGCATGCGCGTTTCTCTGCCACGCTCCCTGCGAGAATGTTGGCCTCTGCCTGCGGCGCACCTTCCCCGACTCCCTCTGAAAAGCAGGCGAAGTTTTTTCGCATTGCGTTGGCGTCACGCTGCATTGCAGCGACCCTCCACTGCGTGCAGTCGGGGGTTGGAAAGGGGTCAGGCAACGAAGCGACGATGCCCAATGATGCGTTCGCCCGCTTGAACTGGACCCCGGACAACAAGCTGCCGTTGAACGGGGCTAACGCCCCTGCGGGTCGATGCGAAACCGGATCGGCAGGACCACGCTGCGCTGCGCATCCGCAGGCATGCGGAACTGCCAGCGTCTGGCGGCCACCAGGGCCGCGTGGTCCAGGTCTGGATCGCCGCTTGAATCGATCACCTGCGCATCGGCAACATGACCGTCGACATCCAGTTGCGCGCGGATGCGCACAAGTCCACCACGACCCTCGCGCAAGGCCTGTATCGGATAGTTCGGCGGCGGCGAGAATACCGGCTGCGGTTCGGCCGCACGCGCTCTGGCCGTGAGCCCGGCTTTGGATCCGGAGCGGATGGCATGCTTCACCCCATGCTGCGCACGCGCTGGGGCACGCTGCGCCGCCTCGGCTCGCATGGGTCCTGGATCCAGGATCACGCTGCCACCCAGCCGCTGCACGCTGCTCAACAAGGCGGTCGCGGCGATGCTGAACACCAGGGCCAGGACGCACAGAGCCAGCGTGGTGCGCAGGCGTGGCACGCTGTCAGGGTCGCTCCAGGATGGCCGTGACGCCCATGCCTCCTGCCGTGCAGATGGAGATCAAACCGCGCCCGGACCCCCTCTGCTCCAGCATCTTGGCCAGGGTGGCGATGATGCGGGCTCCGGTCGCCGCGAACGGGTGCCCGACCGCCAGCGATGAACCGTGGACGTTCAGCTTGTCGCGGTCGATCGATCCCAGCGGCTGATCGCGACCGAGCCGTTCGCGACAGTATTCGGTCGACTCCCACGCCTTCAGCGTGCATAACACCTGTGCCGCGAACGCCTCGTGGATCTCGTAGAAATCAAAATCCTTGAGGGTCAGCCCGGCCTCGTCCAGCATGCGAGGCACGGCAATCGTAGGCGCCATCAGCAGGCCTTCGCCATGCACGAAGTCGACTGCTGCCACACGCGCATGGGTCAGATAGGCCTGGACTTTCAGACCATGCTGCTGCGCCCACGCATCACTGCCCATAAGCACCGCCGCAGCACCATCGGACAGGCCGGTGGAATTGCCGGCGGTAAGCGTGCCGTGGCCCGAACTGCGATCAAACACCGGCTTGAGCGAGGCCATCTTTTCCAGGCTGGTATCGGCGCGCAGGAAGCCGTCGCGCTTGAGTTTGCGAAAAGGCACCAGCAGGTCGTCGAAAAACCCTTCTTCGTAGGCTGCGGCCAGTTTCTGGTGGCTTTCCAGTGCCAGCTGGTCCTGCGCTTCGCGCGTGATCTGCCACTCGCGCGCCATCGCCTCGCAATGCTCGCCCATCGATTTACCCGTACGTGGCTCACCCACACCGGGGAATTTCGGCTTCAGTTCACGCAGCGAGAAATCGCCGACAGCGGCTTTGACCTTGTCCATCGGCGATCGCGCGCGGTTGATACGCATCAGCCGCTTGCGCAACTTCGTGCCCAGCTCGATGGGCACGTCACTGGTGGTGTCGCTCCCGCAGGCAATCCCCGACTGGATCTGCCCCATGGCAATCTTGTTGCCGATCACGATGGCGTTGTCCAGCGAGGTACCACAGGCACGTGCCGTGGTGATGCCCGGCGTAGTCGGCGCCAACCCGGAACTGAGCAACGCCTCGCGAGCCAGGTTCCAGTCCGAGGCATGCTTCATCACCGCGCCCAGCGCCACCTCGCCCAACTCCTGACCATGCAGGCCAAAACGTTCAACCAGTGCTCCGAGCACCTTCACCGACATGCCGAAGTTGCCAACTTCCGCGTAGGCGGTGTTGTGACGTGCAAAGGGGATTCGAACGCCACCGATGACGCCGACACGATTGGACTGTTTTTGCATGATCAAATGAGTCCCGGTTCCGGTTGTTCATGTAAGGTAACGCGAGCGCCCCTGCGGCGGTAGTCCGCAGCTCGCGGCTGTTTGGCCACGATACACTTGGTGTTTTGCGATGGAAGTTCGATGTGGATGCCAACGACCTGATCAGCCTGCCCGGTGTGCTGGCGCTGGAATGCCGGCCCGACGAGCTACCCGCGCGCATCGTTCTGGAGCGTGACGCGGCTGAAACCCTGGCCGCGCACATGGCCGAGGATCTTCAACGCCTGTTGCCTGGTGTGGCCGAATCGCGACTGGCCCTCGCCGGGGGTCTTTTCGACGCCGCGCAGTTGCTGCGTCCGCAGTTTCCCGCATTCTCCACACTGGAAGAACTGGCCGCGCGCCTGCCCCGCTCGCAAGGTGGCGTGATCGCCTTCGGCGCCCGGGACGGGCGCATGCCGGCGCAATCCCTGGCGCCTGATCCGGTCCTGGCCGGAAGCCCCATGCTGTATCTGCCGTGGACCCTGCTCGCCGATCCTGCTGCCGGACACGCCCTTGGCGAAGCCATGGAGGTCGAGTTGATCGGCCGCGGTGAAGCCGGGGAACGTACCGCTGATTTCCTGATTCGTGCGCTGGACGTGCCACTCGAGCACGTCCGCTACCTGAGCCGCCACGACCTGCTGGCGCTGACCTGCGTGCAATACGAACATGCCGGCCTCGCTCCACTTTGGAGCGTACTGGAACCGGCCCTCCTGACCCCGGACAAAAGCGAATCCACGCTCAGCGCCCGCGGCCTGCCACTCCGCTATGAAGCAGGCGCCATCCACACTGCCCACCCGCTGCACTGGCTGCGCCAGACCCAGCATGAAAGTCCCGAAGAGGCCGCGCAGACCCTGGCCGGGCTGGTGTTCGAACTGCGCCAGTATGCCGCCGTGCTGCAGGCGCATCATCTGGCGCTGCGCTTCGAACACGACGGCGACGCCGAACCCACGCGCATCGTCGAGCACCTGGCCGAGTCCGACGCATCCTTGCCGCCGCCCACGCTCCACGCCCACACCGCGCCCGGCCTCGGCATCATTGCCCTCAGCATCGCCCAGGCCGAGGGAAATCACGTGCATCCGCTCGCGCACGCGCTGATCATCGGCGGTCGTATCCAAGAGCACGCGCAAGCGCTGGCCCGACGTTATGGACGCGATGCGCAAATGGCCGAACCCAAGCGTATACGCGTGGATGCCAGAGGCAGGTTTGTGCTGACATCCGAAACAACGCTGCACTGAAGACGGACCCCGCAAACCCGCTCCCGGTCACAAGCGAATTATTTCACGCACGCACAGGCGTTCTGCTTTATCCCACATGCAGGAGACGAGCACCGGTTGTCCGGGACACCGTCTGAACAGGGGTTGCCCGCTGCCATGCGGGTTTTACCGTTGCCTGGATCGGCGAGGGCACTCCCGCTGGCCCAGCATCCAGAGCCATCGCCCGGGCCCGCCACAGCAAGCTGACCGTGCGGCACCGCTTCCGGCCTGGGCCATGGCTATGTGGCCGCTACGAGCTGCTCGAAATGCCTATCGCTCGAACAAATGATTGGTTCACTTGGCGGTAAAAGTGCATACAATCATGGTAACTCCAGTCCTGCGTTTCGCAGCGGAAGATCCGTGTTGAACACCGTCTACAGGGGGACGGCCGGCGCATTCGGGTGCGGGGCCGTCATGGCGTGGTTACGCTGTACGTGCAGTTTGTGTCTTGTCGTTCTGGCCGTGGTCTCGGTACCGCGCGCTCGTGCTCGCCTGCCGGATCGCGGCGGTTGGGTGCTGCGCTTCGCCGACGACTTCAAGGGCCCGGCGGGGCAGTTGCCCTCGCCCGGCCGCTGGGTCTTCGATACCGGGCAGCAGTACCCGTTCGGCCCGAAAAACTGGGGCACACAGGAGGTCGAGCGCTACACGCGCGACCCGGACAACGTCAGCCTGGACGGTCATGGCAACCTGCGCATCACGCCGCTGCGCGATGCTTCCGGGCACTGGACCTCGGCGCGCATCGAAAGCCGCAAGGCCGACTTCGAACCGCCGCCGGGTGGAATCCTGCGTATCGAGGCGCGCATCCGCATGCCCGACGTCACCGGACCGGCTGCACTCGGCTATTGGCCGGCGTTCTGGGCCATGGGTCGCAGCTATCGCAAGCGCCACGACTGGCCGGCCTCGGGCGAATTCGACATCATGGAAAACGTGAACGGGCTCCAGAACGTGTGGCAAACCCTGCATTGCGGCGTGAAGCCCGGCGGACCCTGCGACGAACCCCACGGCATCGGCCATGTCGCCAACTGCCCGGGGTCGCCCTGCCAGATGCACTTTCATGTCTACACCTTCGAGTGGGACCGCACGATCTCGCCGCGACAGTTGCGCTGGTATGTCGATGGCCACCTCACCCACCAGGTCTCACAGGCCCAGCTGCCAACGACGACCTGGCGACAGCTGACGCACCAGGGCGGCTATTTCATCCTGCTGAATGTGGCCATGGGCGGCAATTTCCCGCGTGCGCTCAGCCACGCGCCCACGCCGGGCAAAACGACCGAACCCAGGCATCCCATGCTGGTGGACTATGTGGCGGTATGGACGCGCGACGGCCTGGGCAACGGCGGTGATCCGCAAGCCGGCGCCAGTACCACCCGTCGGAGCCCGTCTTATCCTGCGCCGGTAAATGCCGCTCCTCGCCAGCCCTAGCCGCGAAGCCCTTACAGGGCGACCTCGTACATGTGGTAGGCGCAGCGATGCATGCCCAGTCCCTCATACGTGGACTGCGCGCGATGGTTCTCCAGCTCCACGTACAGGCGCATGCCGACCGCGCCTGACTTGTGCGCGCGCTGCTCGACGGCTTCATACAGGGCGCGAAACACTCCGCTGCGACGCGCTTCGGGAACCACATAGACACTCTGGATCCAGAAGAAATTGCCGTTTCGCCAGTCGCTCCATTCGTAGGTGACCAGCAGGCTGCCGACGGCGTGTCCATCACGCTCTGCGACCAGGTAGAACCCTCGTGCGGGGTT
>NZ_JAQIBU010000288.1 GCF_027858935.1 Oleiagrimonas sp.
GTTCTCGGCCCAGCCGACCAGCTCGAGTCGCTGGGCCTGCTCGCGCGTGGACGCGCGAAAGAACACGCCCTGGACCCGTCCGCTGATCAGGAAGCATGCGCAGGCCATGAGAATCTCAGTGGCTCGAGCCGATGGCCTTGCGCAGGTCGGAAAGCGTGATCGGTCCGACGTATTTCTGCGCTACCTTGCCGTCCGGCGAGATCAGGTAGGTGGTGGGAAGACCCAGTGGCGGATCGAAGTCGGCTGGGGGCTTGCTGGTGTTCACGCGGGCCACCGGGTAACTCACCGGATGCTTGTCCAGGAACGCCTTGAGGGTCGCGGAATCGGCATCCTCGAAGGCCAGTCCGATCGCGCGTACGTCGGCATGCGACTTGACGAAGGCCGACAGCGCGGGCATCTCCTTGATGCACGGATGACACCAGGTCGCCCAGAAGTTGATGATCACCCATTTGCCGCGCTGGGCAGCCAGGTCGAATTGCCTGCCGCTCAGGGTCTTGATCTTCAACCCGGGGTGGCTGGGCATGGCGGCGCGAGCGTGCGGTACCGTCACGGCAAACAGCAGGCCAGCAAGCACGAGGGAAAAAGATTTCATGTGGCGTCCGGTCGGTGTTCGGCTAGGGAAGGGTCTTCGTCCGCAGCCTCTGGCGCCAGCAGGAAAAGATCCGACAAAGGGGTGCCCAGATTGCTGCGCATGCTCTGCGCCAGTTTGCCAAGGTGATCGCGCAATGGCGAGGGGAAGCCATGACTGAACTGCTCGATCAGATCCTCATCGAGAGGCAGACGATACCGCCCCGCCCTGTAGATTTCCATAAGGGTAGCCGTGTCCAGACTGCGCATCATCACCCAGGCTTCGTTTTCCGTCCGCTGGATCATGCCGGACTGATGCAAATCGCCCAGATACCGCTGCAACTGGTCATCGGAAACATAGCGTTCGCGACCGCGAAGGTCGTCCTCGCTCAACGCGCGGCCTTGGCGCTGTGCGAGCACAAAATGTTTCAAGATGTGCATCAGGCCGAGGAATTCAGCCTCTTCCGGAAGGTGGTTGGCACGCGGGCGATAATCGAAGGCCGACAACGAGGCTGTCAGCGAAGCTCCAAGCAGAACGATGACCCAGGACAGGTAGATCCAGACCAGGAATACCGGTATGGCCGACAGCGCGCCATAGATCTGCTGGTAACTGGTCACGCTGCGCATGTAGGTGGCGAAGGCCCACTTTGCGATCTCGAACAGCACGGCGACAAGCACCGCCCCGATCGCGGCATATCGCATCATCACCCGCCGGTTCGGCACCAGGGTGTACATCGCGAAAAGACCGATCACGCTGACCGCGAATGGAAGCACGCCCAACAGATGCCGCTTGAGCGCCAACGGGCCGTGGACACTGCCGATCAACGGCAACGCAGCCACATAGGAGGTCAGGGTCAGTCCGGCCACGACCATGATGGGGCCCAGGGTCAACGCGGCCCAATACATCATGAACCGCGACAGCGTCGAACGCCGGGTCTGCACGCGCCAGATGCGATTGAACCGCGCCTCGATGCTGGACATCATCATCAGTGCGGTGGCCAGCAGCACCACGACGCCAATCCCCGTGAGTTTGCTGGCGTTGCCGGCAAACTGCAGCACGTACTTCTGCACCGCCTCACCCGCCGCCGGAACGAAGTTGCGGAACAGAAAGTCGGTCAGCACATGGCTCCACCCATTGAAGGAAGGCAGCGCGGTGAGAATGGTGAATATCGCCACCGTAAGCGGCACCAGCGCGAACAGCGTGGTGTAGGCCAACGCGCCGGCGGTCTCCAGGCATTTGTCGTCGACAAAGCGTTGCCAGACGAACCGCACGAAGGCCTTCACGCGGTCGCGATCTAGCCGGTGCAACGGCGCCGGCAGCCAGGAGTGCTCGGTTGGTTTGGACACGTTTGTCATGATATCGGCTTGCATGCCGGAACGCAGATCATGGCCGAATCGACCAGCGTTCGCCATCCGCGGAACCGAAACCGGGCCACATCTGCGAAACTATGGCCTGTCACGCCTCAACGCCCCGGGAGACCATATGAGCCAGGACATTCTGGTGCTCTACTACAGCCGCAACGGATCGACCGCAAAGCTGGCGCGCCTGGTGGCACGCGGGATCGAGGAAGTGCCCGGCATGCAGGCCCGCCTGCGCCAGGTTCCGCCCGTGGCGCCGGTGACACGTACCGCGCAGCCGCCGGAACCGGAAGATGGTGCGCCATACGCAACCCATGAAGATCTCGACGAGTGCATCGGCCTCGCGCTTGGCAGCCCGACACGCTTCGGCAACATGGCGGCACCGATGAAACATTTCCTGGACGGCACCGGCGCAGAGTGGGCATCCGGCAGCCTTGCCGGCAAGCCGGCCGCGACATTCACCTGCACCAGCACCATGCATGGTGGCCAGGAAACGACCCTGCTATCCATGATGCTGCCCCTGCTCCACCACGGCATGCTGATCGTGGGCATTCCGTATACCGAATCCGCACTCAGCAGCACCCGCAGCGGCGGATCGCCGTATGGCGCAAGCCATGTGGCCGGAAGCGAGGGCGACTTGCCCGTGACCGGGCACGAGCGTGAACTGGCACGCGCGCTGGGCCAGCGCCTGGCTGACGTGGCCCGCCGCTTGGCGCGACAGTCATGAACACGCCCACCCCGCGCCAGCGCATGGCCCGCATCGCCGGCTATGCCGGATGGATCGGACTGATCGTGCTGCAACCGCTCTGGCATGCCTGGCTGGTGCCGAACCCGCACGACCCGCTCGGCGCCGTACTGCTGCTGGCACTTTTGCCGCTCCTGCTGCCCCTGCTGGCGGTACGCCGCCCGGGACGCGCGCTGCTCTGGGCCGGTATCGTGGCGCTGTTTTATTTTTGCCACGGCGTGGCGGAAGCATGGGCCATTCCGGCCGAACGGGTGCCGGCCGTGCTGGAGATCATCCTGAGCCTGATGCTGATCCTGTCGCTGGGCATCGGCGTGCAACGCCGCAAACCGGCCTGACGCGCATCAAGGCAGGCAGATCCTGCAGGCGTTTATACTGGGTGTCAGGATTCAGCTGCCCAGCGGGGCACACAACGCCATGGAATTTCGTCAGGACGCACCGCAACTTCCGCATCCGTTTGACCAGGACCACCTGCTTCAGGCGCTGATCGAGCGACATGTCCCCGAGGACCGTCGGCAGCATCTCGAGAGCGACCTGCGGGCGCTGGGCGACCACGCCTGTGTCGCCTATGCACAGCGCATGCAGCGCAACCGGCGCAAGCCCGAACTGGTGCAATGGGACCCGTGGGGCGAACGTATCGACCGGATCGAGCTGACCCGAGCCTGGCGTGAGGGTCCTGGAATGACTGCGCGCTTCGGAATTCTCGCCGCAGGACATGCCCCCGAGGCCGGCGTAAATGCACGTCTGGAACAGTTCTCCCGGGTCTACCTGTACCACCTGGCCAGTGAGTTCTTCACCTGTCCGCTGGCCATGACCGATGGCGCGGCTACCGCCATACGCCTTTCAGGCAATACCGAGCTGAGCGAACGCGTGCTGCCGCGCTTTCTCAGCCGCAACCCGGACCAACTCTGGCTTTCCGGACAATGGATGACCGAAACCGCGGGCGGTTCCGACGTGGGTCGCACCGAAACCATCGCGCGCCAGGACGAGCACGGCCAGTGGCGATTGTACGGACGCAAGTGGTTCACCTCCGCCGTGGTCGGCGAAGCAGCACTTGCGCTGGCACGCCCCGAGGGGGCCGACGAGGGGCCTGACGCGCTGGCGTTGTTCTACGTCGAGACCCGGGATGTACAGGGTCGCTGGAACGGCATGCGCGTCGATCGTCTGAAGGACAAGCTCGGTACCCAGGAACTGCCCACGGCTGAAATCCACCTGGAGGGCATCCCCGCTGAACCGGTCAGCGGCCTGGACCACGGCGTGCGCCTGATCACGCCGGTTCTCAACATCACCCGGACCTGGAACGCAGTATGTGCCACCGCGACCATGGCGCGTTGCATGGCGCTGGCGCGTGACTATGCCAGCCGGCGCGAAGCATTCGGACGTCGCCTTGCCGATCATCCGCTGCATGCGCAAACCCTGGCCGACATGCAGGCCGAACATGCAGCCGCGTTCGCCCTAACCTTCCACCTGGTTCGCCTCCTGGGCCGGGTCGAGCACGATCAGGCCGACCCCCACGAACCCCACCTGCTGCGCCTGCTGACCCCGCTGGCCAAGCTGTGGACGGCCAAGGTCGCCGTGGCTGTGGCCTCGGAGACCCTGGAATGCTTCGGCGGCGCAGGCTATATCGAGGACACCGGTCTGCCCCAGTTGCTGCGCGATGCGCAGGTCTACCCGATCTGGGAGGGCACCACCAACGTGTTGTCCCTGGACCTGCTGCGGGTCCTGGGCAAGACCGGTCTTGCACCCTTGCGCAAGCAAATCGATGCATTGCTGGAAGCTCCCGGCCAGGAAAGCATCGCCGGAATGCTGCGCGGCGTGCTCGACCACGCGCAGTCCTTCCTCGACGAACACTCCGCAGACCCGTCCCGACTGCAGTCCGGCGCCCGCGATCTGGCAATCACGCTGGCACGCTGCATGGCCGCAGCCCTGCTCTCCGAGCAGGCGCAATGGGCGCACGCGCAGCATGACGACGGCAGGCCGGGGGCAGCGCTGGAGCTGTTCGTGTCGCACGGCATCGATAGTCTGCGAGACGGTGACCACGAGGCCGCGATACGATTGCTGGACTGAACAGCGCCCCCGGCGCCACCCGTCATCACCACCCGGCCCGCAAACCGGCACACGGAAGCCTTCCCATCATGCAGCACCTGACCATCGTCACTACCGGCGGCACGATCGACAAGATCTACTTCGACGCCAAGTCCGACTACCAGATCGGCGCACCGCAAATCGGCGAGAT
>NZ_JAQIBU010000338.1 GCF_027858935.1 Oleiagrimonas sp.
TCCTCGAACAGTTCGTCGAGCCGGAAGTCAGGCAAACCGGAAGCGGGTAAACACCATGCACAACCGCACAATGCTTCTGCGCCGCCGTCGAATTCAGCTTCAGGCGTGTCCCATGGTGCACCTTCGGACAAGGAGCGCTCCAGCCATGGGCAAGAAGGCGTGAAGCCACCCTCAAAAGCGGATCTAACGGCCCAGGCCAAAGCGCGTGAAGCGCAGAAAAAGCGCATGGATGAAGCGCTCGGACATGCGTCGAGTGTCGATAAACCCTATGTGTTGGGCATGCAGAAACCCGCAGCTCGGAGCTCGGGAAAGCAGCTCCCGGAAGCCATGCGCCAGGCGTTGCAAAGTGTTCCGGACGATCCCGGTAGTCTCCTGCGCAAGAAATTCATGCTCGAATATCAGCGCCGTATGCAGCGCGGGGATACGCAAGACAACGGCCAACAGGACGGGAGTGAAGGACAGTGAAAGCGTCGGTTCGTATCCTCGGGCTCGTGATCGGCATGCTCGTCATGAGCGGACTGGCGCATGCGGGTGTCAGTGTCCAGGCTTCGGTGGACCGAGACCATATACAGCTCGGTGATAGCTTGACTCTGACCCTGGATGTCTCTGGCGCCAGCTCCGGTGTTTCAGCGGATCTTTCCCCGTTGCAAAAGGACTTCAATGTTCTTGGCCGCTCGACCAGTGTGTCGCAAAGCTGGGTCAACGGGCGAGTGAGCGCGACATCGAGTATCTCGATTTCGCTGCGGCCCCTGCACGCAGGGACCTTGACCATTCCTGCCCTGGACGTCGACGGGCAAACGACCCGTCCCTTGACCGTGCAGGTCTCCGATGCGCCCGTCCGGGGGCAGGGAAAGGTCGGTGATCCTGCATTCATCGAGGTGTCGATGAATGCCCACAAGGTCTATGTCGGGCAGCAGGTCGCACTGGATGTGCGATTGCTGTATACCCCGGCACTGATGGACGGCAATATGAGTACACCGCAGGTTGACGGCGCGAAGGTCAGTGCGCTCGGGCGGGCGGTACGCTTCCAGACCCGTCGTGGCGGGATGACCTACAACGTCATCGAGCGACACTTTGCCATCATTGCCCAGCATGCGGGCATGCTGCAAATGGATCCGATCCAGTTCAGCGGCCATGTGATGGATGCTACGGACCCTGGCAGCCTGTTCAGCAATGGAAAGTTGGTCACGGCTCGTTCGGATGCACCTCGGCTCAGGGTATTGCCGCGCCCTGCCGCATCCGGAAAAGGCACCTGGTTGCCGGCACGTCATCTTGAATTGAGCATCAGCGGCCTGCCCGCATCGGGGCAGGTGCAGGTGGGCGAACCGGTCACGGTCACGCTGCACGAAGGGGCCACAGGGTTGACGGCGGCGGCGCTGCCCGTGCCTACACTTCCGGGCATTTCCGGTGCCGATGTCTATCCCGACCAGCCACAAGACGTCACACACCACAACGACCAGTGGCTCACGGGATCGCGTTCGCGATCTTTTGCGATTGTCCCCAAGCGAACCGGAATACTGCATATTCCGGCCATCACGCTGCCCTGGTGGAACGTGGTCAGCAATCAGCCAAAGACCGCATCGATCCCGGCGCAGAACATTACCGTGGTCGCTGCCGGTCCTGCTTCCCCGGCCAATGCAGTGCCTGCGACCGCATCCACTGCACCGGCACACGCAGGTCCTATGGCCTCAGGATCCCCGACGGATGTGAACTCCAAGCCTCATCCTGCAACGTCCGCGGGGCACATGGACACGAAATCCAGCCGCTGGCGATGGCTTGCCCTGACCAGCATGGGACTGTGGATCGTGGCGGCCTTCGCGTTGCTGGCCTGGTGTTTCATGCGGCGTCGACGGTTCCGGCGTGATGCAACGCCGATGTCCGCCTCAACACCTGGCACGCGTGCCCTGCGTCATGCATTCATTGAGTCCGCACGAGGCCATGATCTGCACGCGGCGGCGCAGGCGTTGCTGCACTGGGCGCAGTCCGAGCGGAACGCGATACGCAATCTGGGCATGCTTGCACGGCAACTGGACGACGCGGAGCAGGTGAGCGCGATCCAGGAATTGCAGCGGTGCATGTTCGCTGCGGACGAAAAATCCGAACGGATCGGAGAGCGCCTGGAGAAGACGTTCAGCAGTGGATTTGCTTGGATCCGGAAGCCTGGGAATGACGGCGATGACACGTCGTTGCCACCGCTTTATCCATCGCGCTGACAGCCTGCGCAAGTGCGGTAAAGGCTGTCGCTTCTGCAGGCATTGGGTAGACTGGAATGGTCATGCTTTCCTGCTGGAGTGATTGAATGATTGCCCCCGTGACTTTCCGGCGCGTGCCACTGCATACGTAAATGCTCATCGGTTTTCCGATTGGCGCCATCGCCGGTCTGGTCTGTTACTGGTTGGCACGAAATGCGCACTGGCTGGCTGGCGCCTCTGGTCGGATATGTCAGCCAAACCCATGGGTGATCTTTTCCTCCGACTGCTGTTCATTCCGGTCGTTCCGCTGGTCTTCTCGGCACTGGTCCTTGGTGTGTTCGAGATCGGCGATCCCAGGGCGCTGGGTTGGGTCGGGCTCAAGACCTTGATATGGATTGTTGCCGTGACGGCAGTGGCCGTGGGTATCGGCTTGCTGCTGGTCAATGTCCTGCAGCCGGGACGTGGTGTGCCCCATGAGGTCGGCGAAAGGCTCATCGCCGAGGCCGGTCAACGCGGCGGGGAGATCACCTCTTGCCGTGATGCGATGTCGGCCCGCGACATGCTTCTCGGAATCGTTCCGATCAATCCGGTTCGCGCGGCATCCGAGGACAATCTTCTCGGGCTGATGTTCTTTGCACTGGTGTTCTGAGTCGCGGCGGCGGTGGGACGCAGTCCCGGCACACGTGCCTTTGTCGACACCATGCAGGGTGTCTAGGATATCTTGTTGACGTTGATCGAATGGGTGATCCGGCTGGCCCCGTTTGCCGTCGCGGCGCTGCTCTTCACGCTTACTGCGCGTATGGGTTGGGATGTATCGCTGCAACTTGCGCGCTATGTCGGCGTGGTGCTCCTGGCCTTGGTTCTGCAGTGTTTCGTGCTACTACCGCTGCTGTTGCGCTACCTCGGAGGCATGTCGCTGGGTACGTTTTTCCGTGGAGCGGAAACCGCCATGTTGACTGCGTTCTCGGCGTCCTAGAGCAGTGCGACCTTGCCGACTACGCTGGAGACGGCGGAAAACCGGTTGGGTGTGCCACGCCGCATCAGCCGTTTCGTGTGCGCGCTGGGTGCAACGGCCAACATGATTGGAACGGCCCTGTACGAGGGCATCACCGCGCTGTTCCTGGCGCAGTTCTTCGGAGTCGACCTGAACCTGGCGCAGTAGGCTCTGGTGCTGTTGATCTGCGTACTGGGCGGAGTCGGCGCGGTCGGGATCACCGGAGGATCACTACCGGTGATCGCGAGGATCCTGTGCATGTTCGGGATTACCCTCCGAGGACATCGGTCTGCTGCTGGGTATTGAGCGTTTGCAGGATATGTCACGAACCATGCTGAATGTGACTAGAGGACCTGGCCGCTTCGGTCGTGGTCGCGCGTGACGAGGACGAGCAGGTTCCCGTGACATCGGCATGAGAGCCCGACAAGACTCCATCATGCAGTCAGCGCATCGGCCAGCGCATCATGCACGTCCCGATCCACGCTGCACAGCAATACATGCATGGGCTCGCGTCCTGCACCGGCCTCCTTGCGCAGGCTTTCAACGGCGATACGCGCGGCGGCTTGCGCCGGGTAGCCGTACACGCCACAACTGATGGCTGGAAAGGCGATGTCGCGCACTCCACAGGTACGCGCAAGACGTAGGCTGTTGCGATAGCAAGCAGCCAGGAGCTCCTTTTCGCCATCGTGGCCGCCGCGCCATACCGGGCCGACCGTATGGATCACCCATCGAGCCTTCAGGTCGAAGCCGGGTGTGATCCGCGCCTCGCCGGTTGGGCAGCGCACATGATCGT
>NZ_JAQIBU010000019.1 GCF_027858935.1 Oleiagrimonas sp.
GCCAGCTGTTCGGCCAACGCCAGCGATTGCTCTGCGTTCATGCCCCGACGGTGCGCCAGGTCCAGCGTAAGCAGGGCCAGGGCGGTCAACTGGGTGGTGAAGGCCTTGGTCGAGGCCACGCCGATCTCGGGGCCGGCGCGGGTCATCAGGCACAGGTCGGATTCGCGCACCAGCGAGGATTCGGGCACGTTGCAGATCCCCAACGTGCCCAGATAACCGCGCGCGCCGGCATCGCGCAGGGCTGCCAGCGTATCGGCGGTCTCGCCGGATTGGGAAATGGCCAGAAACAGGGTGTTTTCCGGCACCACGACCGCACGATAGCGGTACTCGCTGGCGACCTCCACGCTGACCGGAAGGCCCGCCAGTTGCTCGATCCAGTACTTGGCCACCATGCCCGCGTGATAGCTGGTGCCGCAGGCCACGATGTGCAGGCCGCGCACGCGCTCGAGGATGGCGTCCCCGTTGATGCCGAAGATGTTGGGCAGCACGCCCCGCGGTCCCAGCCGCCCTTCCAGCGTATCGGCCACGGCACGCGGTTGCTCGAAGATTTCCTTTTGCATGTAATGGCGGAATTCACCGCGTTCGACCGCATCCGAGGACAGCTCGCTCTGGTGCACCTTGCGTTCGACCGCTTGGCCGTCCAGCCCGAACACGCTGACCGACTCGCGCCGGATCTCGACCACGTCGTTCTCTTCCAGGTACATCACCGATCGGGTCACCTTGATCAGTGCCTGCACGTCCGAAGCCAGGAAATGCTCGCCGATGCCGATGCCGACCACCAGCGGACAACCACGCCGCGCCCCGACGACGCGCTCGGGGGACTGGCTGTCGAGCACGGCGATGGCGTAAGCGCCCTCGAGCTCGCGCACGGTGGCCGTCACGGCATCGCGCAGGTCCTCACCCGCCTGCACCCGACGGTCGATCAGATGAGCGATGACCTCGGTGTCGGTGTCCGACTCGAAGCTGCGACCTTCCTCTTCCAGCGCCTTGCGCAGGCCCACGTAGTTCTCGATGATGCCGTTGTGCACCAGCACCACGCGTCCGGCCATGTGCGGATGCGCGTTGGGCTCGCTGGGTGCGCCATGCGTGGCCCAGCGCGTATGTGCAATACCGGTTCCGCCCGGGAATGGCGCGTTCTGGTACAGCGCCTCGAGGCCACGCACCTTGCCCTTCACGCGCAGGCGCTGGATGCCCTGGTCATTGAGCACGGACAAGCCGGCCGAATCGTAGCCACGGTATTCGAGGGCCTTGAGGCCGGAGATCAGGATCGGGGCGACATCGCGCTGGGCGACAGCTGCAACAATTCCGCACATGGTTTCAATATCCGTTCTAAGTGGTGAGCGTGCGCTGGCCGCACAGTTCCGACTTGTCGTTTTCCGCGGGGACCGGCCGTGGATGAGCACCCCGCTCCGCCGGGCTGGACCATCATCCCGTAGGGTGGTTCAAGGAGCAACGCCAATACCCGGTCAACACCGGAACCCGGATGCGGCCTGAAAAAGTGCCCGAGGTAAAGCCAAGGCCTTACCCGGGCTCCGCATACTGTAGCCCGGATAAGCAAAGCGCATCCGGGATTGCGACGCAGACAGTCGAGCAGCTCCGCATACCTGTAGCCCGGATAAGCACAGCGCATCCGGGACCAACGTACCGCAGGGTCGCAGACGTGCGCAGCGCCATCCTGGATGCAGTCCGAGTCCTTGCCCGGCCAACGCGGCCCTCCATCAATTGACCTTGCGCCGGAGCGAATTGAGCAATTCCGCATACCTGTAGCCCGGATAAGCAAAGCGCATCCGGGACCAACCTGCCGCATAATCGCAAACGCGCGACCCGCGCCATCCATGATGCAGTCCGAGGCCTTGCCCGGCCAACGCGGCCCTCCATCAATTGACCTTGCGGCGGAGGTAGTTGAGCAAGTCGATGCGGGTAATCAGGCCGACAAACCGCTCGCCGTCCATGACGATCGCGACATGTCCGCGCTCGAACACGGGCATCAAGTCCTCGATGGTGCTCTTCATCTCGAGCATTTCCAGCT
>NZ_JAQIBU010000047.1 GCF_027858935.1 Oleiagrimonas sp.
CTGCGCGGCGGCAAGGAAGCGGTGCGCTCCAACAACGCGATCGCTGCCTGCCTGCGCACCGCGCTGCGCAATGCCGGCATCGACGAGCACGCGGTCACGCTGATGCAAGATCTCAGTCGCGAGGCGATGCTGGAGCTGATGCAACTCAACGACATCCTCGACCTGCTGATCCCGCGCGGCGGCGAGGGCCTGATCCGCTTCGTCGACGAAAACGCTCGCGTTCCGGTGATCAAGCACTACAAGGGCGTGTGCCACCTGTACGTGGACGCCAGCGCGGACCTGGACAAGGCGTTGGACATCCTGATAGACGGCAAGACCACGCGTCCGGCCGCCTGCAATTCGCTGGAGAATCTGCTGGTCGGCAAGGACGTGGCCGAAACCTTCCTGCCACGCGCGGCCAAGGCACTGCGCGAGCGCGGCGTGGAACTGCTCGGTGATGCAGCTTCGCGCAAGATCGTGCCCGACATGGGTGAGGCCACCGATGAGGACTACGCCACCGAGTACCTGGCGCTGAAGATCGCCGTGCGCGTGGTCGACGACGTGGACGCCGCCATCAAGCATATCCGCCAGTACGGTTCCGACCACACCGAGGTGATCGCGGCCGAAGACAAGGCCGTGGCCGAACGTTTCGTACACGCGCTGCGCTCGGCGGTGGTCATGATCAACACCTCCTCGCGCTTCTCCGACGGCGGCGAACTGGGTCTGGGTGCGGAAATCGGCATCTCCACCACGCGCCTGCATTCGTACGGCCCGATGGGTGCCGAGGCCCTGACCATCGAGCGTTTTGTCCTGCGCGGTGATGGCCAGGTACGACACGCCGAGAGCAAGCAGGCCGACAAGGCGGCCTGAGCGTAGCCCGAAGAAGCTCCTGATCGACCCAATGGCACTCCCTTGGGGCCCAACCACAGGCACTCCCTTTGGTCGCACCACAGGCACTCCCTTTGGTCGCGGCAGGGACCGCGAAGCGGGCCGCATTCACGATGGAGGGTTGTGCGACTGGCGCGGGCGACATCATCTCCCGGATGCGCTTCGCTTATCCGGGCTACGTGGTCATGGCTTGTTGCATGGGGCCGGGGCAGGGCACCCTGCTCCGGCCTATTCATGTGCGGGTGCGGGAGATCGACCATTTCAAGCAGATCAACGACACCTGCGGGCACGAAGCGGGTGACCAGGTGTTGAGGCACTTCACCGACGTGTTGCGCGACTGCTGCCGGAAATCGGACGTGCTGGTGCGCTGGGGCGGCGAGGCATTTTTTGGGTAGCCCGGACACGTCATTGTTGGAGGTGCCGGAGCTGTTCGCCCACCTGCGTGACGCGTGCGTGCGACAGTCATTGATGCTGGATGGCCATGCGGTGCGCATGAGCGCCTCGATGGGGTACTGCACCGTCCCCTGTGGCCGAAGGCGTGGCTGACTGTGCGTTGTGCCTGCGCGCGGCCGGCGCTGCGCTGTACCGCGGCAAGGTGCTCGGGCGCGATCGCCGGGTCGGCTATGCGGCGGTCACGGCCGGTGCCCACGGATCACGCCGCGAGATCGCCGAACTGGAAGCGCAAGGCGTGCTGGTGCAGATCGAAGGGCCGAGCAAGGAGCCCGGGTCCATTCAATCAGCGACCCCCAGAAGCTCAGTGACCATGCCTTCACATGTCCGCTGGCGTCATGCTGCCATGCTGCAAGAACTGCGAATCTGGACACGTACCGTCGCCATCATCAGCACCGGGCGACGGCACGTGTCGCGTCTGAATCAGTGTGCGCCGACAACAAGCAGGGTGAAGCTGCCCGGCACCGGTATGCGCCAGCCGTGGGCGTTGCGCCGGTTGCTGAGCATGGCAGAGGAAAGATAGATGCGGTGTTTCAGCGGGTCCAGCGCCTCAGTGCGCGCGCTGGCCTGGGTCGGAATGGTCGCTGCGACGGTGTAGTGGTCGGGACTGTCTTCGTGCACGGCTGTCAGTGTGCCGCTGTCGCCGTTGGAGCTGAATACCGTCTGCATGCCGGTGTCGAAGCGCACCGCATCCGGTCCCTTGCCGATGGCGACCGTGGCGATATGGTGGCCGTTCCGTGCGTTGGTGACGGCCATCACGCCGTTGTCGCAGACCGAGAATATGCGCGCATGCGCCACGTCCAGCGCCAGGCCGCTCGGCGACTTGCAGGGTGCCAGCGACCAGGTATGGATGACCTTGTCGGTTGTGGTGTCGATCTCCACCAGCTCGGACTTGCTTTCGATGTTATCGAAAATGTGACCGTGGCCATCGGCCGCTGCAAACTCGGGCTTTCCTGGAA
>NZ_JAQIBU010000079.1 GCF_027858935.1 Oleiagrimonas sp.
GAACGATGCATTCACCTGTGACGTGCGCCTGTGCGACACTTGCGCGTCATGTTCGTCACAATCGCCAGCCTGTTTGCCATCGCCCTGTATCTGGCCGCCGCCGGCGCGCTGGGTCGACCTCTGCTGAATGGTCGCGCGCCCCTGACACGACCGGCCATGGGCATGGCGACGCTGGCCGTGCTGGCCCATGCGGCAGTGCTGCTGGGCATGCATCGCGGTGCATTGGACCTGCATTTCTTCGCCGCCCTGTCGCTGGTGGCCTGGGTGGTCTCCACCCTGACCCTGCTGGTCAACCTCTCGCGACCGGTCGCCGGGCTCGGCGTGATCATCTTTCCGTTGACGGCCATCCTGCTGGCGATCGACAAATTCATTGCGCCGCCGACGGCGCCGACCCCGATCGACTGGCAGATCAAGCTGCACGTGACCGTGGCGCTGTTGGCGTTCGGCGTCCTCTCCATCGCAGCGGCCCTGGCCATTCTGCTCGCGGTTCAGGAGCGTGCCCTTCGACGCAGCCAGTTTGGCCATTGGTTGCGCGCCCTGCCGCCGCTGACGCTTACCGAAGGCCTGCTGTTCCGCCTGATCCATGCCGGCTTCACCTTGCTGACGCTCACCCTGGTCACCGGCACCCTGTTCGTGAGCAACGTCTTCGGCCAGCATCTGGTGCAGAAAACGATCCTTTCCATCATCGCCTGGCTGGTCTTCGGCGCCTTGCTCTGGGGACGCTGGCGACATGGCTGGCGCGGCACCCGTGCAGTCAACCTGACCCTGTTCGGCATGGCTGTGCTGGTGCTGGCGTTCTTCGGCACCAAGTTCGTACTGGAAATGATCCTGCATCACCCGGTGGTCTAGCCATTTCATCGCCTATCCGGGCACCTGCCTGCTGCCGCCGCAGGCGCGCGGGGAAGCGCTTCACACGTACTTCCAGAGCCACATCGGCCAAGTGCCCGCCCGATGCAACCGGATGATCTTCCACGACGGCAACATCCTGCACACGGGCGACATCGCCGACCCGAGCCGATTGTCCGAAGACCCGTCCCAGGGACGCCTGACGTTCAAAGGGTTTTTCACCAGTCAACGTCACACGACCTGAGCCGGGTTCCCGGAACTAAGAAACCACCCGTCAACCGTCCGCTGCATCCAGCGCCTGGTCCAGGCGATCCACACCGACGACCTGCATCTCGCCGATGCGCTTTTTCTTGGGCAGGTTTGCCTTCGGCACGATGGCCCGCAGAAAACCGTGGTGCGCTGCCTCCTTGAGCCGTTCCTCGCCATTCGGCACGGGGCGGATCTCGCCGGACAAGCCGACCTCGCCAAAGACCACGGTCTTGTCCGGCAGGGGGCGATCGTGCAGGCTCGAGCGTACCGCCAGCAGCACCGGCAGGTCGGCCGCGGTTTCCTGCACGCGGATGCCACCGACCACGTTGACGAACACATCCTGGTCGTAGGCCGCCACGCCTCCATGGCGATGCAGCACCGCCAGCAGCATGGCCAGGCGGTTCTGCTCCAGACCCAGCGCCACGCGCCGCGGATTGCCCAGCGAGGACTGGTCGACCAGCGCCTGCACTTCCACCAGCAGCGGCCGCGTGCCTTCGCGCGTGACCATGATGGCGCTGCCGGATGTCGGGCCCTGGTGCGCCGACAGGAAAATGGCCGACGGGTTGGGCACTTCGCGCAGGCCCTTGTCGGACATCGCGAACACACCCAGTTCGTTGACTGCGCCGAAACGGTTCTTGAACGCACGCAGCACGCGGAAACGGCTGCCCGCTTCGCCCTCGAAATACAGCACGGCATCGACCATGTGCTCAAGCACGCGCGGGCCGGCGATACCGCCCTCCTTGGTCACGTGGCCGACCAGCAGCACGCTGGTGCCGGTCTGCTTGGCAAAGCGGGTCAGCTTGGCCGCGGACTCGCGCACCTGGCTGACCGAACCGGGCGCAGCGGTCAGCAGGTCGGTCCAGATGGTCTGGATGGAATCGATGATCAACACCTTGGGGTGGCTGTCCCGGACCTGCTCCAGGATGCGCTCGATGCAGGTCTCGGCCAACGCCTGCAGAGGCTCCAGCGGCAGGCCCAGGCGTTGCGCGCGCGAGGCCACCTGCGCCAGCGATTCCTCGCCGGTCACATATACGCCCGGCAGGCGCTCGCCCAGCGTGCCCAGCATCTGCAGCAGCAGGGTCGATTTGCCGATCCCTGGATCACCGCCGATCAGGACCACCGAGCCTTCCACCAGGCCGCCGCCGAGGACACGGTCGAGCTCGCCGATGCCGGTCAGCGTGCGCGCCTCGACCTCGGTCGCGACGGCCGTCAGCGGCGTGACCTTCGCCGCCTCGCCACGCGCGCCGGCATAGCCGTCACGATGCGCACCGACGCTGACGCCGCCACCGGATGCCGCCTTGGCGGGCTGCACCACGAATTCGCTGAGCGTGTTCCAGGCCCCGCAGGCCATGCACTGGCCCTGCCACTTGCTGTGTTCGGCACCGCAATCGCCGCACACGTAGGCGGTCCTGGCCTTGGCCATCATTCGTCCTCCATGAACAGTACGCGGCGTGTCATGCCACAGGTCAGCTCATAACCGATGGTTCCGGCGTGCGCGGCCACCGTTTCCACCGGCAGCTCCGCGCCCCACAAGATCACTTCGTCGCCCACCCCGGCATCGGGCAGGTCGCGAAGGTCCACGGTCACAAGGTCCATCGATACCCGTCCCACGATCTGTGTGGTACGCCCGCGGATACGCACAGGGGTTCCCGCGACCGCGCTGCGCGGGTAGCCGTCGCCATAACCGATGGCCGCCACCCCCAGACGCATGTCCTCGGGCGCCAGCCAGGTGGCGGCATACCCCACCCGGTCACCCTTGTGCAGGTCATTGACTGCGATCAGGCGGGTCCCCAGCGTCATCGCCGGGCAATATCCGAAATCGGCGCCGCAACGCCCCTCGACCACGGACAGCCCGTACAGCAGGCCGCCCACGCGGACCCAGTCGCCACGTGCATCGGGCCACCCCAGCACGCCAGCGGAATTGGACAGTGCGCGCGGACCCGGCAAACCCTCGGTGGCCGTGCGAAACGTCTCGATCTGGCGCGCCGTCAGGCAGTTTTCGAACTCGTCGGAGGCCGCGAAATGGGTCATCAGCACGATCTCGTCGGCAACATTGGGCATGGCCGCGAGCCGCGCATGCACCTCCGGCACCCGCATCGCGGGGAAGCCCAACCGGTGCATGCCGGAATCGATCTTGAGCCACACGCGCAGCGGCCGGCCATCGGCATCGTCGGCCAGCCAGTCGAGCTGGCTCTGGTGGTGGATCACGGCATCCAGGTCCAGGCGTCGCATCTCGGCCAGGTCACCGGCGCTGTCCGGTCCCGACAGCACCACGATGCGCTGACGGTGTCCCGCCGCGCGCAGGCGCTGGCCGTCGGCAATGGCGGCCACGCCGAAGGCATCCGCCTCGTGCAGTGCGCGCGCCACCCGTTCCAGACCATGGCCGTAGCCATCGGCCTTGACCACCGCCATCACTCGCGCGCCGCTGGCGTGTTCGCGGATGCGGGCCAGGTTGTGGCGCAACGCGCCCAGGTGGATGGTCGCGGTGGCGAGACGGCTCATGCTTACAGCAACCCGGCGTTCACTCGAACGCCCCGGCATAGGACTCCGGCGCGAAATTCTCGAACTTGGTGTATTGGCCCAGGAAGGTCAGCTTGATCATGCCGGTCGGACCGTTACGCTGCTTGCCGATGATGATTTCGGCCTTGCCCTTGTCGGTCGATTCGGAGTTGTAGTACTCGTCACGGTAGATGAAAAGGATCACGTCGGCATCCTGTTCGATGGCGCCCGATTCGCGCAGGTCGCTCATCATCGGACGCTTGTCGGCGCGCTGCTCCAGTGACCGGTTGAGCTGCGACAGCGCCACCACGGGTACGTCGAGCTCCTTGGCCAGGGCCTTCAGGCCACGGGAGATTTCTGAAATCTCGGTGGCGCGGTTCTCCTTGTTGCCGGGCACCTGCATCAGCTGCAGGTAATCAATCACGATCAGGCCCAGGCCGCCGTGCTCGCGCTGCAGTCTACGCGCGCGCGAACGCAGGTCGACCGGTGACAGCGCAGGCGTGTCGTCGATGAAGATCTTGGCATCGGAAAGCATGGTGATGGCCGAGGTCACGCGCGGCCAATCCTCTTCGGCCAGATCGCCGGTGCGCAGGTTCTGCTGGTGGATGCGCCCGACCGAGGAGATCAGGCGGAAGGCCAGCTGCGAGGCTGACATTTCCATCGAGAAGATGGCTACCGCCTTCTTGTTGCGGATCGCCGCGTGCTCGGCAATATTCACCGCCAGCGCGGTCTTGCCCATGGACGGGCGCGCGGCAACGATGATCAGGTCCGACGGCTGCAGGCCGGCGGTCTTTTCGTCCAGGTCGGCGAAGCCGGTCGGCAAGCCGGTCAGCTGACCACGGTTCTGGTAGCGCTCGGTGAGCAGGCGAAAGGCATCCTTGACCGCCACGCGCATGGGCACGCTGGACTTGCGCCCGCGTGCGCCGGCCTCGGCGATGTGGAACACGCTTTGCTCGGCCGCCTCCAGCACCTCCTGGGTACTGCGACCCTCGGGACGGTACCCGTTGGCGGTGATGGTGGTGCCGGCATCAATCAATTGCCGCAGCACCGACTTCTCGCGCACGATGTCCGCATAGGCGCTGATGTTGGCCGCGCTTGGCGTGCTGTTGGCCAGCTCCACCAGATAGCCCGGACCGCTGATCATCTCGCCCAGTTCATTGGCCTCGAACCAGTCGCCCAGGGTCACCGCGTCGAACGGCATGTTGCGATCGGCCAGACCGTTGATGGCGCGCCAGATCAGGCGATGATCCTTGCGGTAGAAATCGTCTTCGGTGAGGCGATCGGCGATGCGGTCGAAGGCTTCCGGCGAGAGCATCAACCCGCCCAGCACGGACTGCTCGGCCTCGATCGAATGAGGGGGGACGCGAAGGGTCTCGACGGATGGCGCCGCATTGCGTTCGGGAAGCACGTTCATGTCAAAGTCCTTCTGCACCTTCCATCCATGATACGCAGCACTGTCGCAAATGCCGATACAACAACTCTGTGGATAAGCTGTTATTTGCTGTGGACAGAGGTGTATGCAACGCATCCCGCATAAAAGAACGGGCGCCACCGGGGCGCCCGTCCACGCGTGCGGTTTGCGTCGGGATCACTCGCCGGTGACGACGACCTTGACCTGCGCCTGCACGTCGGCGTGAAGAACGATGTGCGCTTCATATTCGCCCGTGTTGCGGATCGCACCTTCAGGCTGGACGATCTCGCCCTTGTCGACTTCCAGGCCACGCGCGGCCAGTGCCTCGGATATCTCGCGCGGTCCCACCGACCCGTACAGCTTGCCTTCGGGACTGGCATTGGCGGTGATGGTCAGCTCGGTGCCATCGATCTTGGCCTTGCGGCCCTCGGCGCCCTGCAGCAGATCCTTTTCCTTGGCTTCGTACTCGGCGCGGCGCTTCTCGAACTCGGCCAGGTTTTCCGCATTGGCCGGCACAGCCTTGCCCTGCGGCAGCAGATAGTTGCGTCCATAACCAGGCTTGACGATGACCTTGTCGCCCAGGTTGCCGAGGTTCTTCACTTTCTCGAGGAGGATCAATTGCATGGGTATGTTCCCGTATTCGTTAGCACCGTTGGGCCGGCGCAGCCTTGTGGACGGTTGTCCGAATGGTCTAGCACCCCTCCTCCGCTTGCGGGGAGGGGCTGGTCCGGGGGCGAGCCGACGGAGCACCGACCGGTCAGTTGCCGTATGGTGCTTCGTCCGGACGCACCCTTTGCCTTTCAGGCCGTTTCCCCGTGCACGGGGAAACGCTGGTGCCACGGTGCCTTATGCGTCGTGGCTGTCGGTGTACGGCAGCAGCGCCAGAAAACGCGCACGCTTGACCGCGGTAGCCAGCTGGCGCTGATAACGGGCCTTGGTGCCGGTGATGCGGCTGGGCACGATCTTGCCGGTCTCGGTGATGTACTGGCGCAGCGTGTTGAGATCCTTGTAATCGATCTCTTTCACGCCCTCGGCGGTAAAGCGGCAGAATTTGCGGCGACGGAAAAACTTGGACATGGCTATCTCCCGACTCAGTCGTCGCTGTCGCGATCGTTGTCGTTATCAGAATTGTCGTCGCCATCGCTTCCGCGATCATCATCGTCACGGCGACGCGGTGCGGACTTGGAGTCCTCTTTTTCCTTGCTCTTGAGGATCGGCGACTGCTCGGTGTCGGCCCCCGGGCGCTTGAGCACGATGTGGCGGATCACCGCATCGTTGAAGCGGAAACCCGACTCCAGCTCGTCCAGAACCTCCTGTCCGCACTCGATGTTCATGAGCACGTAGTGGGCCTTGGCCAGGTTCTCGATGCTGTAGGCTAGCTGACGACGGCCCCAGTCCTCGAGGCGGTGGATGGCGCCCTTGTTTTCCTCGATCAGCGTCTTGTAGCGCTCGATCATGGCAGGCACTTGCTCGCTCTGGTCCGGATGGACCAGGAACACGATTTCGTAATGACGCATGTTGTCTCCTCGTGGATGTCTCCCCGTGATCTTCCGCGGGGAAGGCAGCCTCCCGCACGTGCGGTGAGGCAAGGTGCTGACCGGCCGCAAGTGCTCCGGACAGAAGCGGAATTGTACGTTGTCCTGCGCGCGTGGCGCAAGCGTTCCGTGGACTCACGGTGCCCGCAAGTGATTGAAATGTGTGCGTGCAGGCTGAGCCGCGCCAGGTTCAGTCTGCGGGTGCATCCACGGTGAAGCTCTCCCCGCAACCACATTCACCGGTCGCATTGGGATTGTGGAACACGAAGCTGGTGTTCAGGCCCTGGCGCTGGAAATCGATCACCGTGCCCTGGACCAGCGGGCGACTGGCAGCATCCACGATCAACGGCACGCCGTCGACATGCACCACTTCATCACCCTCGCTGGCCGAGCCGGCCAGCTCGACCACGTAGCCGAAACCCGAACAGCCCGTGCTGCGCACGCCGAAACGTACCCCCTCGGCCTGCGGATTGCTGGCCAGGAAAACGGTCATGCGTTCGCGGGCGGTGGGCGTGATCTGAATATTCATGATGGTGCTCGTGAGGTTCTGCATGGGTCCATTGTACGCGTCGCGGACGATCGAGCCCACCGAAACTCGCAGCAACCACGGCAGGTCGATTATGATGGTGGTCAACGTCCTTGACGCCCAAGATGGGGCGTCCCAGCAGGAGTTTCAAACGAAATGACGGTGGTCAGCGTCAAGCAGGCCCTCGCCGGACAGCCCGGGGAAGGCCACCAGGTCACGGTTCGCGGATGGGTGCGCACACGGCGCGACTCCAAGGCCGGACTCTCGTTCGTGCATATCAGCGACGGCTCATGTTTCGCACCGATCCAGGCTGTGGTGCCGGCCGAGCTGCCCAACTACGACGACGACGTGCGCCACCTGACCTCCGGTGCGAGCGTGATTGTCACCGGCACGCTGGTGGTTTCCCAGGGCAAGGGCCAGGGCTTCGAGATCCAGGCCAATCAGGTCGAGGTCCCGGGTTTTGTCGACGATCCGGAGACCTACCCCATCCAGCCCAAGCAGCATTCCATGGAGTTCCTGCGCGAAGTGGCCCACCTGCGCCCGCGTACCAACCTGTTCGGCGCGGTCACGCGCATGCGTCACACGGTGATGATGGCAATTCACCGTTTCCTGACCGAGCAGGGTTTTTACTGGATCAACACACCCATCATCACCACTTCCGATGCCGAAGGCGCCGGGGACATGTTCCGATTGTCCACGCTGGACCTGGCCAACCTGCCGCGTGACGACACGGGCGCGATCGACTTCCGCAAGGATTTCTTCGGCCGCGAAGCCTTCCTGACCGTTTCCGGCCAGCTCAACGTCGAGGCCTATTGCCTGGCGATGAGCAAGGTCTATACCTTCGGCCCGACCTTCCGTGCCGAAAACTCCAACACCCCCCGCCACCTGGCCGAATTCTGGATGGTGGAACCGGAGATCGCCTTTGCCGACCTCGACGACAACGCCGACCTGGCCGAGGCCTTCCTCAAATCGATCTTCCGTACCGTGCTCGACGAGCGCGCCGACGATATGGCGTTCTTCGCCGAGCGCGTGCAGCCGGATGCCATCCGCCGCCTGGAAGCCTTTGTCGAGGCACCGTTCGAACGTATCCAATACACCGACGCCGTCGAGATCCTGAAAAAATCCGGCAGAAAATTCGAATACCCGGTCGAATGGGGCGTGGACCTGCAGACCGAGCATGAGCGTTACCTGGTCGAGGAACACGTCGGTCGTCCGGTGGTGGTGATGAACTACCCTGAAGCGATCAAGGCCTTCTACATGCGTCTGAACGATGACGGCAGGACCGTCGCGGCAATGGACGTGCTGGCACCGGGTATCGGCGAAATCATCGGCGGCGCACAGCGTGAGGAGCGACTGGAGCCACTGGACGCGCGCATGCGCCAGTTCGGACTGGATCCGGCCACCTACAACTGGTATCGCGACCTGCGCCGCTACGGCACGGTGCCGCACGCCGGCTTTGGCCTCGGCTTCGAACGTCTGTTGTGCTACATCTGCGGCGTCGCCAACATTCGCGACGCCATCCCGTTTCCCCGCGCTGCCGGCAGCGCGGAATTCTGATCTG
>NZ_JAQIBU010000108.1 GCF_027858935.1 Oleiagrimonas sp.
ACCTACACCAACCTCAACCCCGCCAAGCATGTGGCCAACACCCTGGCGGCCGTGCGCAAGTGGGACATGGCTCACGGCAGGTAATCCTCGCCGTCTGGTTTGATCGGGCGACATCGGCAACGGCGTCGCAAGCCGCACACAAGGGACCCGCATGCCCACGGGCTGCGGTTCCTTTCTTGCCTGGGCCAGTGACGGCTTCGGGCAAGCCTGATCTCAGCCATGCAGCAACGCTGCAAAGGCTTCGGCGATCACGGGCATGGAAAAGTTCGCCTCCACAAAGGTCCGCCCGGCAGCGCCCATGCGGCGGCATGCGTCCCCTTCACACAGCGCCAGGATCCCGTCGCGCCAGACCTGGATGTTTCCAGGGGCCAGCAAGTGGCCTGTGTGGCCATCACTCAGGGTCTCGGGAATGCCGCCGATACGGCTGCCCAGCACGGGAACTCCACTGGACTGGGCCTCGATCGAGACCCGGCCGAAGGTCTCCGGCATCACCGTGGGAAAGGCCAGCATCGACATCGCGCTGTAATAGCGCCAGGCATCGGCGCGCCATCCGGCCAGGTGATGCCTGCGGGCATGGGCGCCGGCCGCGATGCCGCGACGCAGGTCCTCCAGTTGCGGGCCTTCACCGATCCACAGGGCATGCAGGCGCGGCTCGTCATGCATCGCAAGCTCCAATGCCTGCTGCAGACAGGCGATGCCCTTGCCTGCGTACATGCGACCGACATAACCGACCACGATCGAATCTGCGGGAATGCCCAGTTCCTGACGAATCTGAAGCCCGCGTTCGGGGTCCGGAATGCAGGCCGTGGTATCCACCGGGTTGTACAGCACCTGTACCCGGCTGGCGGGCATGCCGCGTTGCAAGAACAGTCCGCGCGCGTAGTTGGATACCGCGATGAAGCGCTGCGCCATGCGCGGAAGCAGATATTCGGACAGGCCGTGCATGGCCGGGGCGCGCTGACGAAAAAGGGCTACCGGGACGCGATGCATGCGTCCCTGGGCGATCAACGGCCAGTATTCCTTGCCAAAATCCCCGATCAACCAGTGTGGGCGTTGTCGGCGGATGGCGCGTGAAAGGGCACGATGCGCCGGCGGAGCAAGCACGTTGCGAAAGCGGGCATGCTGCCAGCGGATGCCGGATGCGCTCAGGCCTGCGGCGATGTAGCTGTCGCCGTCCACCAGCGCGGTGAGGTCATGTCCTGCTTCAGCCATGGTCTGGGCCATGGACAGGAAGTGTGCCGCGCCGCCAGCACGGTCTCGATCGGTACCCACAAACAGAAGCTTCATTCGTGGCGGTCCTCGTAGCGGCTGAGCAGGCGGGCGGCCACCTGCGGCAGCAGATGACGGTTGGAGATCGGAATTCGCGGCAGCCGCAGCGGGTCCGAGCCGGGCAGGGCCCGGCCGCGCCGGGTGGTGGTCGCGGCGACGTAGCCCGCCTCGCCTACCGCGTTGACCACGCGCTGGTCATGCTCGCCATAGGGGTAGCAGAACTGGGTAACCGCCGCGCCGACCCGGTCCTCGAGATCGTTTCGGCAGCCCTCAACCTGATCACGCAGGTCCGCATCGCTGCATTGGGTCAAGTGCGCATGCGAACGGGTGTGCGCTCCGATCTCCATGCCGGCCTCGTGCCATGCGCGCATCTGCCCGGTACTCATCAGCGGTTCGCGCACGCCTGCGCGCTCGGCATCCCAGTGGTTGTAGCGGTTGTCGAGCGCACTCACGGCATAGCAGGTCGCGCCAAATCCCTGCGCCAGCAATGCGGGCAGCGCGTGCTCCAGGTTGTCGACATAGCCATCGTCCAGAGTGATCACCGCCACCCGGCCGTGGGCCTCGCCGCGCAGATAGGGCATGGCCTGGGACATCGACATGCCGCGGAAGCCGAGCCAGCGCAAAAGCCGCATCTGACGAGCAAACGCGCGCGGCGTCACGTACAGCCCCCGCAGCGCGCGTAATTCCGGCGGCACGGGAGCCACGTGGTGGTACATCAGGATGGGTATGGGCTTCATTCCGGGCGTGCTCGAAGGGTTTCACGTGGCCACGACATCGAGGGTCTGGGCGATGGCTGAAAACAGCCACATCCTGCTTATCCACCAGCAGACCAATTCGCAAAGCTGCCGTGTTGCCGACGTCATCTGGATCAGCAACGGGTATCTCCATTTTGCCGGTGCCTTGTCAAGCGTACCTGCCGGCCTGCTACTGCGGTAGGTCCCGGCAGCCGCAAGCTTCGCAGGACCTGACCGGATGGGCTTGAGGGGCGTGCCGGACTTGCTCTAGCGCGTGCTGTTGCGCGGGTGCAACGAACGGCCGGAAAAGTTTTTCCGGAGGACGTGGTACCAGTCGCTCAGCAACAATCCTGTCCGGCCTGGATGGGCGGGCAGGGGACGTCGCCGTAGCTGCAGAAAACGCAGCAGTCACCTTGCTTCGGCTTGAGCAGCGTCCCGCAGCCTTCGCAGGTGTAAAAGTGCACGCAGGCATTGAGCGGCATCTCCTCGCGGCTGCTGTGGCCGCAGGCGGGGCAGGTCAGCGTGCTTTGGGTGC
>NZ_JAQIBU010000189.1 GCF_027858935.1 Oleiagrimonas sp.
GTCGGCATCAGCAAGCTGGCGCGTGTCGTGGACAGCTTTGCACGCCGTTTCCAGGTCCAGGAAAAGCTGACCGCACAGATCGCCAACTGCATATGCGAGACCCTGCAACCGCGCGGCGTCGCCGTTGTGATCGATGCGCAGCATGAATGCATGACCACGCGCGGCGTGCACAAGCGCGGCGTGTCCATGGTCACCAGCCAGATGCTGGGGACCTTCCGCAAGGATGCGCGCACGCGCGCCGAGTTCCTGCGCTTCATCGACATCGACGGTCGCTGATGCGCGGTGCGCTGGCGCTGCTGGCACTGGGCTTGATGCTGGCACCGTCCGTGCGCGCCACGCCCCCCTCGACGCCATCGATCTACCTGCGCATGTTCGACACCAATCACGACGGACGCGTGAGCCTGGTCGAATACCAGGCCCACATGATGCGCGGCTTCCGCGCCATGGACCGCAATCACGACGGGATTATCGAACGCAACGAACAGCCGCCCGGCCCGCGCCGCCACGGCCGCATCACGCAGCGCCAGTACCTCCACAATCTGGCGGTTGTGTTCCATCGTCAGGACACCAACCACGACGGTTTTCTGGACGCGCGCGAACTCGCCGCTCCACCGCGATGAATCCC
This sequence comes from Oleiagrimonas sp., assembly GCF_027858935.1. Lineage (GTDB taxonomy): Bacteria > Pseudomonadota > Gammaproteobacteria > Xanthomonadales > Rhodanobacteraceae > Oleiagrimonas. The sequence continues at coordinate 626 of NZ_JAQIBU010000189.1, forward strand.
GACGTCATTGTCATCGGTGGCGGCGCGGCGGGCCTGATGTGCGCCATCGTCGCCGCACGGCGAGGGCGTCACGTGCAGGTCCTGGACCACGCCAACCGCGTGGGCAAGAAGATCCTGATGTCCGGCGGCGGACGCTGCAATTTCACCAACCTAGGCGTGACCCCGGAGAACTACCTCTCGGACAATCCGCACTTCGCCAAGTCGGCCCTGGCCCGCTATACGCCGGCTGATTTCATTGCCCTGGTCGAAAAGCACGGCATCGCCTGGCACGAAAAGGAACGCGGTCAGCTGTTCTGTGACATTTCCTCCAAGCTGATCGTGCGCATGCTGCTGGACGAATGCGCGGCAGCGGGCGTGGACGTGGTCACCGGCTGCCACATCGAGTCCGTGCGAAGGGCCGCCGATCACTTCGCGCTGCAGACCACGTTCGGGCCCATGAACTGCACTTCGCTGGTGGTGGCCAGCGGTGGACTCTCGATACCCAGCATGGGAGCCAGCGGGTTCGGCTACGACCTGGCCAGACAGTTCGGCCACAAGGTGCTGCCCACGCGTGCGGGCCTGGTGCCCTTGACCCTGAGCGGGAAGCACCTGGAACGCTACAGCGACCTTTCGGGCGTGGCTGTAGCCGAAGTCGAAGCCGCTAGCGACAACATGGCCTTCCGCGCCGGCATGCTGTTCACGCACCGTGGCATCAGCGGGCCCGCGATCCTGCAGATTTCCTCGTATTGGCAACCGGGCGAGTCCGTGCGAATCGACTTTGCTCCAGGCACCGCGCTGGAGGACTGGCTGCACACGCAGCGCCACACGCACCCGGATCGCGAATTGAAAACCGCACTGTCCGAACTCGTGCCCAAGCGCCTGGCCCAGCGCCTGTGCGATATCGACCTCGGCAACCGTCCGCTGCGCCAGTACAACGCGCCCGATCTGGTTCGCATCGGCCAGCACCTGAACGCCTGGCCCATTACCGCCAGCGGCAGCGAGGGCTACCGCACCGCCGAGGTCACCCTGGGCGGCGTGGATACCAAACACCTGTCCTCCAAGACCATGGAGTCGAAACACGTCCCCGGCCTGTACTTCATCGGCGAAGTCGTTGATGTCACCGGCTGGCTGGGCGGCTACAACTTCCAGTGGGCGTGGGCCTCCGGCCATGCCGCCGGAACGGCTGCATGAGCGGATCAGGAGCCGACCACTCCGCCCTTGCCGGTCTCGATCATCTGCATGACAAACCTGGCGCGACCCTCCGCACGCGAAGCGGACACGCAGACGGCGACCCATGTGAAAATCGATTCCGGCGATGACCGTCACAGCCGCAATCGGCCCTCGTTCGGCGTGGAACGCACGCGGACGCGAAATTGCGAAACAGGCGCGTGAGCAGATGCTCACTGGCGTGCTGCGCCAACAGACCCGAGACGCCTCCGCGCGGTCAAGTGCGCACGACGTACTGCGCCAGCGCCGTGACCGGCATCAGCAGGCCAACAGCGCAGAACATGATCCATCGCTTCATGATCTTCCCCACTTCCTGATCGGGTGACCACGGGCCAAGCATGGAGACCGCAGGCGATACCTCCGGAACGGCTTCGAATCAAGGCTAGCTACGTTGTGCCTTGTGGCAAAAGGGACCCGAAGAGGGTCTCGTTCAACCGAGCGGCAAGGTCGAAGTGCCCAGTTGCACCATCGGGTCGACCAGCCAGTGATCGAGCAGCAGGAAGGCGAACAGCGCCATCAGGTAGGTGATCGAATAGCGAAACACCTTCATGGCGTACATTTCGTCCGGCGGGTTCATCAGGCGCACGGCGTAATAGAGAAAGCCGGCGCCGAGCACCAC
>NZ_JAQIBU010000030.1 GCF_027858935.1 Oleiagrimonas sp.
GCCATGGTCGCGCTGGGCTACTCGGGTTGGGAAGCCGGCCAGCTGGAGAACGAGCTGATGGAAAACGCCTGGCTGACGACCGAGGCCGATGCCCGGATCATCTTTGACGCCCCGCTCGAGGAGCGCTGGATCGATGCCGCCGGACTGGTCGGCGTGGATCCCACCCGGCTGACCGGCTATGCCGGCCACGCATGAGCTGCGTGCTCGGGTTTGATGTCGGCACCCGCCTGACCGGCGTGGCCGTCGGCAACTACCTCACCGCTACCGCCCGTCCGCTGACCACGCTGAACGTGCGCGAAGGCAAGCCGGACTGGGATCGTATCGACAACCTGATGACCGACTGGCAGCCCGAGGCACTGGTGGTCGGGTTGCCGCTGCAGATGGACGGCAGCGAACAGGCCATGTCGCGCGTTGCCCGGCATTTCGCCAAGTGCCTGGAAAAACGCTATGTACTGCCGGTCTACCTGAGCGACGAGCGCAACAGCTCGCAGGAGGCCGCACGCCGTTTCGCCGCAGCGCGCGCCGCAGGACTTCGCCGTCGACGCGACGCCGTCGACATCGATGCCCACGCGGCAGCGGTCATCCTTGAGTCCTGGCTGCAGATGCAGTCGCCGCGCTGAGCCTGCAGGCCATGCCGTCGCGGACAACATCCAGTGACGAAGCCGGCACCCACAGCTAAGGTGCAAGACGCGCGCCGCAAGACAACAGATCCAGAAACACGCCACGAGCATGCGCTGCACTGCGCAACGTGTCAGGCGCATCTACAATAGGCCGAACCGCCCGTCCGGAATCCCATCGCATGCGCCTGCACCACCTGATTTCACTCGCCAACCTCGACCGCGACTGCATCAGCCGCCTGCTGGACCGCGCCGAGCACATGCGCGTGGACAGCCATCACGGCACGCGCAGGCTGGACCTGCTGACCGGGCGTACGGTGCTGAACCTGTTCTTCGAGCCCTCCACCCGCACGCGCACCTCGTTTGAACTGGCTGCGCTGCGCCTGGGCGCCAACGTGGTCAACTTCGACATTGCGCGTTCCTCGACCAACAAGGGCGAGACCCTGCTCGATACCCTGCACACGCTCGAGGCGATGCATCTGGATGCGATCGTGGTCCGCCACCGCGAAACCGGCACGCCCGAGTTCATGGTGCGCCATGCCATGAGCGGTGTATCCATCGTCAACGCGGGCGACGGCAACCATGCGCACCCCACCCAGGGTCTGCTTGACGCATTGACCATCCGCCAGCACCACCCCGACCTGGCCACGCTGAAGGTGACCATCTGCGGCGATATCCTGCATTCGCGGGTGGCGCGTTCGGACATCCACGCCCTGACCACCCTTGGGGTGCGCGAGTTGCGCCTGTGCGGCCCGCAGTCGCTGCTGCCGGCCCCCACCGAGGTCCCCGGCTGCATCCTCGTCGAGGACTTCGACGCGGCCATCGAGAACGTCGACGTGGTGATCATGCTGCGCCTGCAGAAAGAACGCATGGCCGCGACCCTGCTGCCGGACGAGGCCGCCTATTTCGAACATTTCGGTCTGGATACGCGGCGGCTGTCGCGCGCCGCCCCCGGCTGCCTGGTGATGCACCCGGGCCCGATCAACCGCGGCATCGAGATCGCGCCCGAAGTCGCCGACGGTGCGCAGTCACGCATCCTCGAGCAGGTTGGCAACGGCGTTTTCGTGCGCATGGCGGTGCTGGCCGAGGTCCTGGGCCGCTGATCTGCGGGCCGCGAAGATCGGCCCACAACATGCCGAAAGTCCCGTGCTCAAAGGCACATTACGCTTGCCACTGTTTCTCCGGGCCATCGCGGGCATAATGCAATCCGGGATCCAGTCACCAAGGGGCAAGAGCATGAAAAGGACGATTCGCGTATTCGCGTGTGTTTTCTGCATCGGCGCACTGGGCGCCTGCAGCCACAAGGATGCCAACGCACCGCTTTCCTACGTGCCAGCGGACACGCCCTATGTCACTGCCAACCTCGAACCACTGCCTGCAGACATGCGCACGCAACTGTTGAAACAGGCCGACACGCAACTGCCGATGCAGGTCACCCAGCTGCGACATGCCGCAAAGGCCGTGGACAAGGGCAATGCCCATGCAGCCGACCTGTTGAACGCACTGGCGGACGAGTTTGATGGTCGTACCGTGGAGCAGTTCGCCAAACGCATCGGCATCGATCCCAAGGCCCTGTATGCCGCATACGGCGTGGGCCTCAGCCCGGTCATGCGCGTCCAGATCGCCGACACAGCCGCCTTCCAGGCATTCATTGGCCGGATGGAAAAGGCCTGGGGCACACCACTGCAAACTACCCGACTGGGCGGTATCGATTATCGCCATGTCCGCCTCGGGCAGTTGAAACTCGAGTTCGTGGTAGCCGTGGAGAAAAAGCAGGCCGTACTGGCTGTTTTACCCATCGATGCG
>NZ_JAQIBU010000244.1 GCF_027858935.1 Oleiagrimonas sp.
ACGTGGCCTGCTGTGGTGGATGGGATCGGCGGCGCTCAACCTCAACGACGACGCAACCCTGACCGAGGCCGTATTGCGCCTGGACAGCCTGGACCATGCACACAGCGACAAGCTGGCCGGTGCAGCCGCGGACTTTCTGCGCGCATTTCATCTCATCCTCAACGGCGATGCCAGCGGGCTGTCGATGGCCCTTCGTGGCGCATCCCTCGTGCAGGATTCATCAAACCTCAAGGTGGATGCATGGGCGCGCTATGAATTGTGCGACGCCTACACCCAGGTCGGTGAGGCCAGCAAGGCGCTGCCCGTATGCACCCGTGCAGCCAACTTTGCCCGCGCAGTGGGCGATGATTGGGAACTGGCCGATGACCAGAACGACCTGGCCTGGAACCACTCGGCCCTGAAGCAGTACGCCCAGGCCGTGGCGCTGTTCAAGGAATCGCGCAAGCGTTTTCGCTCCATAGGCGCCAACCAGGTCGCTGCCCAGGTGGGCGACAACCTGTCACACACCTACATCCTGACCGGACATCCGCGCAAGGCGCTGGCGCTGTCACGCGCCTCGCTGGTACTTGAGCTGGCCGCCGGACGCGACAACGATGCATTGCTCTCGCGTGACAACATTGCCCGCGCCTATGCCGCGCTGGGCCAGCCCAAGAGGGCCATGAAGATCATCGAGGCCGCCATCCACGACGCCGAGCACAGCAGCAATCACGGCCTGCTGCCACGCCTGTATGCCGGTGACAGCCAGTTTGCCGAAGCCGCCGGCGACCTCAAGCATGCCCTGGCCAGCGCGCGCAAGGTCAGCGCCCTGCTCCGCAAGCAGCGCAACCCCAGCCTGCTGGCCACCGAAAAGGTACTGGAAAACCGCTACCAGCAACGCGAACGCGAGTTGCGCATCCGCACCCTGGAACACCAGAACCGCAACAAGACGCTGGAACTGGAAGTGGCCAGGGCGCGCACCACCCACCAGAACGAGGTGGCGCGCCGGCAGCAACTGTGGATCCTTATCGCCCTGCTGATCTCGGTCGGCCTGCTGCTGGTCACCGGCCTGCTGTATCTGCTGCTGCGATCGCAACGCCACCATGCCAACGCCCTGCGCCAGCTGGCCCTGCGCGACCCGCTGACCGGCGTGGACAACCGCCGCGCCTTCATGCAGACCGCCAGCGAGATGATCGAGGGTCCGCGCACCTATCCCGGCAGCGAACACGCCCTGCTGCTGCTGGACCTGGACCATTTCAAGGCAGTCAACGACACCGCCGGGCATCCGGCAGGCGACCGGGTCCTGTCCGACGTGGTCAACGACCTGGAGCTGGCCAGCACCGGTGTCGGTCGCATTTCCCGGCTGGGCGGCGAAGAATTCGCCTTGCTGTGTCCGCGCATGGGGGCCGAACAGGCCCGGCGCCACGCGGCCGTCCTGTGTCATCGAATCGCCACCCTACCGTTGCCCCTGCCGGAGGGTTCGCCGATCCAGTCGGTCACCATCAGTATCGGCGTGGCCATCCTGGACGGGACCCATAGCCACGACATCGAGACCTGGCTGCGCGCGGCCGACTATGCGCTGTACAAGGCCAAGGCGCAGGGCCGCAATCGGGTCGTGCTGGCCACGCCCACCGACGGCGATGCCGAAGCCCCCAAGCATGTCGACCCCGACAGCGACTGAAGGCGTCCCGGCACCGCTGGTGATACGCGTGGAGGAACCACGCGGCCCGCGCAGCATGTTCCCGGATGCGGCTTCGCCTTATCCGGGCAACGGATGGACTTCGGCGCATGATTTATCAAAAACGGAAGACCGCCATGCACTGCAGAAGCGGTCACTGCGGCACGATCGTTTTCCCGCGGGATAATGAACCCACCAGCGCTGCAGCAGGCCATCGTTGAGGCCAGGTGCAGCGGCTACACCCGGCTGACCGGCTCAATGGCGGCGTTCGAAACGGCGCGGCGTCTTTATGCGCGTTTCGACTTCGATCCCCGAGGGCCATGCGGCGGATCCATACAGCATGTTCATGACGCGCACGCTGTAGCCCAGATAAGGCAAAGCCATACCACAGGCACTCCCTTCGGTCGCGTCCGGGTTCCCGGATGGGACACCGTGCGGTCACGACATGCCGCACGCTGTTGCGTACAAAAAAACGGGGAGGCGCGCGCGCCTCCCCGGTGTTGCATCACGCTGTAAGGAACAACTTCAGTCGGTCGCGCCGATTTTCTTGCCGTGATACGGCAGCACCTGGCTGGCCAGCTTGGTGTCGGTATGGATCAGGCCGACCTCGTCGGAGACGATGTGCGCGGCTTCATCCAGCATCTCGTCAGTGGCCTTGTCGGCCTCCTTTTGCTGCTTGATCTGGGCGGTGATGCTGCGCTCGCCCGGCGTGAGGCCATCATCGAGGGTCACTTCCTCGGTGTCGGTCTTGTCGCCATTGATCTTCTGATGGCGCTTGCGGAAGGCCTTCTGCACAGCCTCGACATGCTTGCGTTCAGCCAGTCGCTTGGCGTAGTTGAGCGACACCGTGGTCTTGTTGCGGTTTTTCTCGTAGGTGTGCATCTCGTCCATCATCAGCTTCCATCCCGCGCTGTCGGCAATGCGCTTTAGATGGCGCTGCTCAAGCATCGGCACCAGCATCTTGAGGTTGGCCACCGGCTTGTACTGCGCCGGCTGGATGTGGGTCCACGGCAGGGCGTTGTCGTAGGTCGACTCGCCGAACAACTTCTCGTCGCCGTTCTTGGGGAAGGCGATGTCCGGGGTCACGCCGCGCAACTGCGTGGCGCCGCCAGTGATGCGGAAGAACTTGGCGATGGTCATCTTCAGCTCGCCGTACTGCGGGTTCTTTTCGCTCTGGCTGAAGCGATCCAGGTTGACCAGGTTCTGCACCGTGCCCTTGCCGAAGGTGGGCTCACCGATGATAAGGCCGCGACCGTAATCCTGGATGGCGGCGGCGAAGATCTCCGAGGCCGAAGCCGTGCCGCGGTTGACCAGGACGGCCAGCGGGCCGCTCCAGCTCATGCCCTTGGTGGTGTCATCCTGCTCGTCGACGCTGCCGTTGCTCGAGCGCACCTGGACCACCGGCCCGGTGTTGATGAACAGGCCGGTCATCGAGACCGCTTCGCTGAGCGAGCCGCCCCCGTTGTTGCGAAGGTCCACAATGATGCCGTCGACCTTTTCCTTCTTCAGCTGACCGATCAGCTTGGCCACGTCGCGGGTGGCACTCTTGTAGTTGGGGTCTCCGGCACTGCGTGCGGCGAAGTCCTCGTAGAAGGACGGCAGCTCGATCACGCCGATACGGCGGGTCACCTTGCCATTCTTGCTGGTGACCTGGATGACCTTCTTCTTGGCCGCCTGTTCGGCAATCGTGACCTTCTTGCGCACCAGGGTGATGATCTTGTGCTTGCCGTCTAGGCCGGTCTTGCCGGGAATGATCTCCAGCCGCAGGGTGGTGTTCTTCTTGCCGCGGATCTTGTCCACGACATCATCCAGGCGCCAGCCAATGACGTCTGTAATCGGTCCCTTGGCCCCCTGGCCGACGCCGACGATGCGATCGCCGACATGGATCTTGCCGGACTTGGAGGCCGGGCCGCCGGGCACCACCTCGCGCACCATGGTGTATTCGTCGTTGGCCTGCAGCACCGCGCCGATGCCCTCCAGGGAGAGCTTCATTTCGATGTCGAAATTCTTTGCCGCACGCGGTCCGAAATAGTCGGTGTGTGGATCGGTGGTTTCGGCGTAGGCGTTGAGGAATGTCTGGAACGCATCCTGTGAATCAAGCTGGTCGATCCGATCGATGTAACCCTTGTAGCGCTTGTCGAGCACCTTGCGGATGGTCGCATCGTCCTTGCCGGCAAGCTTCAGCCGCAGCCAGTCGTTCTTGACACGCTTGCGCCAAAGCGCATCGAGCGCCTTCTCGTTCGGCGCCCACTGGGCCTTGTCGCGATCATAGTCGTAGCTCTCCTGCTTGCTGAAGTCGAAACCCTTCTTCAGCAGGCTGCGCGCGTAATTGAGGTGCTGCGTGGCGCGCTGGATGTACAGATTGAATATGGCGAACGGTCCGGACAGGTTCTGGTCCCAGATCGCGTTGTCGAGACCGTCACGAAGACTGCTGAAATGATCGATGTCCTTCTTGGTGAAATACAGCTTGTTGCCATCCAGCGCCTTGAAGTACGCCTTGAATATCTTCTGCGACATGGCGTTGTCGAGAGGCTTGGCATCGTACTGGAAGCGGGTCAGGAAGCGTGCCGAGAGCGCCGCGGCCTGAGCCTCGGTGCTGGTCGGCTTGAGCGTCAGGGAGTCAGACTTGGCGGGAGCGGAGGCATGCACGGCGACGCCCGTGAGGGCACCCACCAGCAGCACGAAAAACAAACGCTTAAACATTCAGGCGACCTCGACTAGACCGGCGGCATGGGCCTGCACGTCGGCGTGGTAGGACGAGCGCACCAGCGGGCCGGAGGCCACATGGGTGAAACCCATGGCCATGCCGGCATCGTGCAGCGACTCGAATTCGTCCGGTGTCCAGTAACGGACCACGGGATGATGATGGGGGGACGGCTGCAGGTACTGGCCGATGGTGACCATGTTCACGTCATGCGCGCGCAGATCGCGCAGCGTTCCCAGGACCTGCTCCTCGGTTTCGCCCAGGCCCAGCATGATACCGGACTTGGTCGGGATCCCGGGATGTTGCGCCTTGAACTGCCTGAGAAGGTCGAGCGACCACTGGTAATCGGCGCCCGGGCGTACCTCGCGATACAGCTCGGGGACCGTCTCCAGGTTGTGGTTGAACACGTCCGGCGTATGCTCCGCCAGCGCCTCCAGCGCACGTTCCATGCGTCCCTTGCCGCGAAAGTCCGGGGTCAGGATCTCGATCTGGATTTTTGGGCTGCTGTGGCGTATCGCGCGGATGCAGGATGCGAAATGCGCCGCACCGCCATCGCGCAGGTCATCGCGGTCGACCGAGGTGATGACCACGTAACGCAGGCCCATGTCGGCGATGGTATCGGCCAGACGTGCAGGCTCCTGCGTGTCGGGCGGCGCGGGCCGGCCGTGCGCGACATCGCAGAACGAGCAGCGCCGGGTGCACACCTCACCGAGAATCATGAACGTGGCCGTGCCCTTGGAGAAGCACTCGTGGATGTTCGGGCAGGTGGCTTCCTCGCACACCGTCACCAGCGCGTGCTCGCGGAGCCGCGACTTGAGCTTCTGCACGGCATTGCCCGAGGGCAGGCGCACGCGGATCCAGGACGGCTTGCGCAGGGTCGGGGTGCCGGTGTCGAAACCGGCGCGGTTGCGCGCAATCTTGTCGCCCGCGACCTGCTTGTCGACGACCTTCAGGGGAATGCTCTTGTTGTCGGGGTTTGCTTGAGTCATGAGATACCTATGCGCAGACAGCGCTGCGCCCGGGGAGTTCAGGGATGCAAGGGTCGGAATGCCGGGCCTGGAAGCCGAACTGGCGGCAGATTTCGCCGATCAGGACGTCCTCGACCGTGTCCAGACCGGCCGGTCCGCCCAAGTCTACCACCTGGGTCACCTGCAAGCCCTTGTAGCCGCAAGGATTGATGCGTTGAAATGGCTCCAGGTCCATGTTCACGTTGAACGACAGTCCATGGAACGTACAGCCGCGTCGCACACGCAAGCCCAGCGCCGCCACCTTGGCCCCGTCGACGTACACTCCGGGCGCCCCGTCCAGGCGCACGGCGTCGATGTTCCAGTGCTTCAGTGTATCGATCACGGCCTGCTCGATGCGGTGCACCAGTTCACGCACGCCCACGCCCAGTCGGCGCAGGTCCACCAGTGGATAACCGACGATCTGTCCGGGGCCGTGGTAGGTCACCTGGCCGCCGCGGTCGACGGGCACCACGGGAATATCGCCAGGCATCAGCACATGTTCCCATTTCCCGGCTTGCCCCAGGGTGAACACGGGATCGTGCTCGAGCAGCCACAGCTCGTCCGGGGTGTCCTCATCGCGGGCATCGGTGAGTGCGCGCATGGCCTGCCAGACTGGCTCGTACGGCTGCCGACCGAGCCGGCGAACCAGCAGCGGGGGCGCAGCGGCGGCATTATCTTTGGGGGCGGCTGAAGTCATGGCGGGTTCCGCTCGGGGGGCCTTTTCGGGACATGGAGGCCAGACACGGGTTTTTCCATAGCCGCTAGCGGGTCGTTACAGGGTGTAGCGAATATCCGGATCAGCGCGCAACGCCGTGTGCGCGTCGTCGTAGTCGGCGCGCTGCGGGCAATCGAAGTCGACCGTGACCGCGATGTAGTGCCCCTTGCTGGAGGGGCGCGTGTGCAGACTTTCCGTATGCACGGCACGCCCCAGCCCGGCCAGGATCTCCGGCACCCGCTGCTCCAGCCGCGCATCGGCATTGCCCATGGCGGTGATGGTGAAGGTGCCGGGAAACTGAAAGCCCTGGTCAGGACGATCCGGCTCGATCTGTTCGACGTCGCGCATCAGGAACCTTTCTTGCTGTCGCTGTGATGGAACCACAACAGGATGCTGTCCCACAGCCGCGTGAAGAAGCCGCCCTGTGGCGCGTCGGCCAGCGCCACCAGCGGCGCCTTGAGCACCGACTTGCCGTGCAGCGTGACGTTCAGCGTACCGACCTTCTGGCCTTTCTTGAACGGGGCGATCAGCGGATCGGGGATCTCCATGTTGGCTTTCAGTTCACTGTACTGGCCGCGCTTGACGGTGACGATGGCCGGCTCGCTCAGTCCAAGTGCCAGGCTGTCGGCCTTGCCCTTCCACAACCGCGGCGAGGCCAGGGCCTTGCCGGCATCGTAGAGCTTGTGGGTCTCGTAGAAGCGGAAACCGTAGTTGAGCAGCGCCTCGGAATCGGTCTCGCGGGCCGTCTTGGAGGGCGTCCCCATGACGATGGCAATCAGGCGCTGATTGCCGCGCTTGGCCGAAGCGGCCAGGCAATAGCCTGCAGCCGAAGTATGTCCGGTCTTGATGCCGTCCACGGAAGGATCGCTCCACAGCAGCGTGTTGCGGTTGTGCTGGGTGATGCCATCCCAGGTAAACGACTTGACTGCGGAGATCGCGTAATCCTTGGGGAAGTTGTGGATCAGCGCGCGCGAGAGCACCGCCACGTCGCGCGCGGTGGTGTAGTGGTCGGGTACCGGATAGCCTGACGCGTTGGAGTAATGCGTGCCGGTCATGCCCAGCTGCTTGGCGTAGGCATTCATCAGGCTGGCAAACGCCGATTCGGTGCCCGCGACATGCTCGGCCAAGGCAATCGCCGAGTCGTTGCCCGACTGGATGATCATGCCGTAAAGCAGGTCCTTCAGCGGCACCTTGGAATGGACCTTGAGGAAGCTGGTGGAACCGTCGGTCCCCGCGCCTCCGGACTTCCAGGCGTGCTCGGAAATGTAGACCGGATCATTCAGGTGCACCTTGCCAGCGGCAAGTTCGGCCGAGACCACGTAGTCGGTCATGATCTTGGTGATCGAAGCCGGAATCACGCGCTCATTGGGGTTCTTGCTGGCCAGGATCTTGCCTGTGGCGTAATCCATCAGCACCCAGGACTTGGCGTCAAACGAGGGCGGTGGAGGCACCGGCACGGCCGGTGTGTTCATGACCGGCAACGCCGGGGCGGGCGGTGCCTGCTGGGCAAACGCGCCACCGACCAGCGTGGCGGCAATGATCGCGAGGGTGGCCAGGACAGGGGTGCGGTGACGGAAGAACTTCATGAAGGGTATCCGATCGGAGATGGGGTCAGGCGCTCAAGGCGCATCCATGGGTTTTGTAAAATCATGCGGGATCCGCGAACGGACGTCCCTCGGGCAACACCGATACGCAAGTGGCTAGTCTACCGCGACTTGCGGTTGTGGCAGGCCCAGCCGCTTGACCTTGCGCGCCAGTCGGTCGGCTGCAGACACACTGTGCAGGGGACCCAGACGCACCCGCTGCACCCGTTGCCCATGAACATGGATCCGGGTTACGCGAATCGGGCCGATGCCCGCATTGCGCAGCCTGCGAACCATACGATCAGCATTGACGGGGTCGGCGAAAGCGCCCACTTGCAGCCAGATTCCCGGCTGCACGCCGGGCGATTGGACCGCCACAGGCGGCAGCAGTTCCCCGGGATGCTTCGGATCGATCGCCTGCACTTCCACCAACCCGGTGCCCTTGGGCCAGATGCCGATGCGCACGGCCGCGGCGTAGGACAGGTCGATCAGGCGATTGGCCACGAACGGACCACGGTCGTTGATGCGCACGATCACGCTCTTGCCGTTCTCGAGATTGGTCACGCGCGCCCAGGTCGGCAGCGGCAGTGTCTTGTGCGCGGCAGTGAACTTGTACATGTCGTACTTCTCGAAGCTCGAGGTCATGTAGCCGTTGAATTTCCTGCCATACCAGCTGGCGATGCCGCGCTTGTCATAGCCCTTGGCACTTTTCAGCACGTGGTAGGTATGGCCGAGCACGGTATACGGCGATCGATTGCCATAGCGTGAGCGCGGTAGCGGAACCGGAGTCGGTTCAGGCAGGTCGGCAATGCGTTCAGGCGGCTGGATCGGTCCGCTGTCGCTTTGGTGCTGGTATCGGCTGGACTGCGGCAGGTCGATGTTGTCGCCGGTAAGGGCACCCGATCCTGGTACCGACGGCGATGACGCTGCCGATGCCGATGCTGCGGGTACGGCGGCCGGGGCCGCTTTCGGCCGGACAGCGGGTCCCGCACAACCGGCCAGCATGAGGATCGCGACAGTCGCAAACGCGACTCGCTGCCTCACGGCGCGACCTCTTGCGCGGCCGGATCATGCACGCCCGCGGCGATCGCATTGGCCAGTTGCCGGATGGCCATGGCGTACAGCGGACTGCTGTTGTATCGGGTGATCACGTAGAAATTCTGGAAAGTGAACCAGTATTGCGGACCATGTTCGGCCTGCAGCGTCAGCAGGTTGGCCGGCATGCCCGGAGCGATATGCCGCAACGGAGCATAGCCACGCGACTCGTAGTCCTCCAGGGGCATGCTGGGCGGCCTGGACAGATACTTGATCGGGTCGGGATGGTCCATCGGCTGCGCCTGTGCGGCCACCCCCTCGTCCGGCTTCCAGCCATGCGCGTGGAAATAATTGGCCACGCTGGCCAGGATGTCCGGCAGCGAATGATACAGATCGATGTGCCCGTCGTGGTCGGCATCGACAGCATAGTGCTTGATCGAGGACGGCATGAACTGGCCCCAGCCCTGGGCGCCGGCATAGGAACCGGTGAGGGTGTCGAGTGGTCCGGCCAGCTTGCTGGCGGGCAACTCCAGCAGGATCTTCAGCTGCTTGCGGAAGAACGCAGCGCGCGGCGGGTAGTAGAAGGCCAGCGTAACCAGCGCATCAAGCACCTTGTAGTGCCCGGTATTGCTGCCGTAGCGCGTCTCCACGCCCAGGATGGCGACTAGATACTGCGGGTCGACGCCGTACTTGTCTGCCGTGGCGTCAATCAGCGCGCGATGCTTGCGGTAGAACTCGATGCCGTCCTGGATACGCGACGGGGTCAGGAAGATTGGACGATAGTTTTTCCAGTCCATCGACTCGGCGGGGCGAGCGATGGCGTCCAGGATGCTCTGCTGCTTCTTTGCCTGATCCAGCAGCGCGGTCAACCGGGCCGGACTTTTACCGGTATCCGCCGCCACTTCACGCACCAGCGCGGCCTCACCGGGATGGACCTCGGCACGCGCCGGTCGCCATGGCAAGCACAGCGCAAGGGCTGCGAGGAGAACGTAGAGGCGAGCTGAAATGGACATGGATCGTGCGCGTATGGAGATCAAATTGTGCTTACAGCGTAGCAGCTTGCACGCACTTTTCTAGACGCTGCGCGAAGCATTTCGCTGCTTGCTTCGCTCAGGCGGATGGGCCTTTCTTGCGCTTGGGCGGTTTGCTGCCGCCCGGACGCTTGCCCTTGCCCGCAAACGGCTTGCCGCGCGGCGTGCCCTTGCCGGGTCCGGACCCCGTTGCGGAAGCACCCCGATCAGGGCTGATCAGCAGCATGCGTCCGGCCACCCGCACCTTTTTCAGGTGCGCGAGGATTTCCTTGGGCATCTTCTCGGGCAAGTCGATCAGGCTGAAGTCGGTCTGGATACTCAGGCGGCCGATGAACTGGCTGTCCAGGCCGGCTTCGTTGGCAATCGCGCCGATGATGTTGCCGGGCTTGACGCCATGTATGTGGCCGACTTCCAGGCGATAGGTCTCCTTGCCGGCCTCGGTCGTATGGGGACGTTTGCCTGCGCCTGCCCCGCCGGGACCCGGCTTGCGCTCCCCCTTGCCGGGGCCGCGTTCCTTTTCGCTCTTCGGGCCCCGCTCGGGCTTGGCCGGCGTCTCGCGCAGGGTTTCCTTGAGCAGCAGCGGCTTGTCGCCATGCGCCAGGCGGGCCAGCGCGGCGGCGATCTCGATGGCAGGAACATCGTGCTCGGTCTCGTAGCGCTCGATCAGTTCGCGGAACAGCGTCAGGTCCTGACCGGCCAGCGTCTCGCCGATGCGCTGCATGAAACGTGCGATGCGGCGATCGTTGACCACCTCGACGCTGGGCAGGTGCATCTGCTCGATCGGCTGACGCGTGGCGCGCTCGATGGCGCGCAGCATGCCCTTCTCGCGCGGAGTGACAAACAGCACCGCCTCGCCGCTGCGTCCGGCACGCCCGGTGCGGCCGATGCGGTGCACGTAGGATTCGGTGTCGTAGGGAATGTCGTAGTTGAGCACGTGGCTGATGCGGTCCACGTCGAGGCCACGCGCAGCCACGTCGGTCGCCACCAGGATGTCCAGCTGACCGTCCTTGAGCTGGCCAATCACGCGCTCGCGCTGCGGCTGGGCGATGTCGCCGTTGATGGCCGCAGCGGCGAAGCCGCGCGCCTGCAGCTTGTTGGCCAGTTCCTCGGTGGCCTGCTTGGTCCGCGTGAACACGATCATCGCGTCGAACGGCTCGGCCTCGAGAATGCGGGTCAGGGCATCGAGCTTGTGCACGCCGCTGACCCACCAGTAACGCTGGCGGATATTGGTGGCGGTGGTGGTCTTCGATTCGATCGA
>NZ_JAQIBU010000055.1 GCF_027858935.1 Oleiagrimonas sp.
CGCAACGTCAAGGCCACCGATGCGGTGATGGATTCGCCCGCCTGCATCGCCATTGACGAGGCCGAGAATCGCCTGCATGTGCAGAAGGCGATCATGGCCGCGCTTGCCGGTTCGGCCTGAGACGCCAGCATGCACCTTCCCGAAGCCTTCCATGAAACCCGCGACGATGCACTGGTGGCGCTGATGCGCGCGTACCCATTCGCCACGCTGGCCACGGCGGACGGCGCGGGTCTGGAAGCCGAGCATCTTCCGCTGCTGACCATGGCGGACGGAAGTCTGCGAGGCCATGTCGCTGCCGGCAATCCGCTGGCGCGCGCCGACGGCGCCGCGGTGCTGGCCATCTTCCACGGTCCCGATGCCTACGTCAGCCCCAACTGGTATCCGAGCCGGTACGAGACCGGGCGCGAAGTGCCGACCTGGAACTACGCCGTGATCCACCTGCACGGCCATCTGCGCGTGACACGCGACCGCGCCTGGCTGCGTGCGCTGCTGGAGGATCTGACCGACCGCCACGAGCGCGGGCTGGCGCAGCCCTGGCACATGGCCGATGCTCCGGCGGACCACATCGAGACGGCGCTCGGCGCCATCGTGGGGCTGGAGATCAAGGTCGAGCGCATGACCGGAAAGTTCAAGCTCAGCCAGAATCATCCGGAACGCAACCGTCGTGGCGTGATCGAGGGTCTGCGGCAGCGCGACGGCGATCACGATGGCGCACTGGCGTCACTCATGCTGCAGCGCGAGAAGGATACAGGTGCATGCTGATGACGGCATTCAGCGGGGTCCGGGAATAAATCGCGTATTCCGGCCCATTCACCGATCAGAGGTTTTCGTTTTCACACCCTGGCAGACATCATGACCAACGCAACTTCCAACACCGGCAACAAGGACATCGTTCTGGCCTTTTCCGGCGGCCTCGATACCAGTTTCTGCGTGCCCTATCTGAAGGAACGCGGCTACGCCGTGCATACCGTGTTCGCCGACACCGGCGGCGTTGACGCCGACGAACGCGCGTTCATCGAACAGCGCGCCAGCGAATTGGGCGTGGCCAGCCATCTCACCGTGGATGGCGGGCCGGCCATATGGGAGGGTTTCGTCAAGCCTTTCGTATGGGCCGGCGAGGGCTACCAGGGCCAGTACCCGTTGCTGGTTTCCGATCGCTACCTGATTGTCGAGGCCGCGATCCGGCGCGCCGCCGAGCTGGGCACCCGGGCCATCGCGCATGGCTGCACCGGCATGGGCAACGACCAGGTGCGCTTCGACCTGAGCGTGAAGGCGCTGGGCGATTTCGACATCGTCGCCCCGATCCGCGAGATCCAGAAGCAGCACACCCAGACCCGCGCCTACGAGCAGGCCTACCTGGTAGAGCGCGGCTTCGGCGTGCGCGCCAAGCAGCAAAGCTACACCATTAACGAGAACCTGCTCGGCGTGACCCTGTCCGGCGGCGAGGTCGATGATTGGCAGGCCCCGGGCGAAGGCGCGCGCGGCTGGTGCAAGCCGCGGGCCGAGTGGCCGGAACTGGCGCTCGAGCTGAAGCTCGACTTCTGCAACGGCGAGGCCGTTGCCCTGGATGGCGAGTCGATGCCGGGCGAGCAGTTGCTGGCCCATCTCAATGAACGCTTCGCCGCTTACGGCGTGGGTCGTGGCCTGTACACCGGCGATACCACCATCGGCCTGAAGGGCCGCATTGTCTACGAGGCCCCGGGCCTGGTCGCCTTGCTCACCGCGCACCGCGCGCTGGAAGAGGCGGTGCTGTCCAAGGCGCAGAATCGTTTCAAGCCGTTGCTCGGCAAACAATGGGTGGAACTGGTCTACGAGGGCTTCTTCCACGACCCGCTGAAGGCCGATCTGGAGGCCTTCCTGGCCTCCAGCCAGCGTTGCGTCAACGGCAAGGTGACGCTGCGTACGGAAGGCGCCAAGGTGGACGCGGTGGCGGTGGAATCCCCGCACATCCTGCGCGCCCGCGGTGCCACCTACGCGCAGACTGCCGACTGGGGCGTGGCCGAGGCCGAGGGCTTCATCAAACTGTTCGGCATGAGCTCCTCGCTGTGGGCTGAAGTGAACCGGGACGCAAGCGCATGAGTCAGCTGCTGGAGCCCACCCTCACCCACCTGCGCGCGCTGGTCGGTTTCGACACGCGCAATCCGCCGCGCGCCATCGACTCCGGCGGCATCTTCGATTGCCTTGAGGCGCAGCTTCCCGGTTTCAAGCTGACCCTGACCGACCACGGCGCCGGCGCGGTCAGCTTGCTGGCCGTGCGCGGCAAACCGCGCCTGCTGTTCAATGTGCATCTGGACACCGTGCCCGATTCCCCGCACTGGAGCGACAGCCCATTCGAGCTGCGCATCACTGAGCAGCGCGCCATCGGGCTTGGTGCGTGCGACATCAAGGGTGCCGCGGCGGCGATGCTGGCCGTGGCGCAGGCCAGCGAAGGTGACTGCGCCTTTCTTTTTTCCAGCGACGAGGAAGCCAATGATGCGCGCTGCGTACCGAATTTCGTGCGCGGCGATCACCCTTTCGAGGCGGTCATCGTGGCCGAACCCACTTGCGGCGAGGCGGTGCTTGCGCATCGCGGCATCAACTCGGTGATGGCTCGTTTTGCCGGTCATGCCGGGCATGCCTCGGGCAAGCAGGGGCGGTCCGACAGTGCGTTGCACCAGGCCGTGCGCTGGGGTTCCCGGGCGCTGGATGTTGTCGAGGGGCAGGCACACCAGCGCTTCGGCGGACTGACCGGCCTGCGTTTCAATCTCGGTCGCATCGAGGGCGGGATCAAGGCCAATGTGATCGCTCCCGAGGCCGAGGTGAAGTTCGGCTTCCGGCCTTTGCCGTCGATGGACCCGGATACCCTGCTCGACACCTTTCGTGCGTGTGCCGATCCCGCGCCGGCCGAATTCAGGGAAACCTTTCGCGGCCCCTCCCTGCCAGCCGGTGATGTCGCCGGTGCCGAGGCACGCAGGCTGATCGCGCGCGACCTCGCCGACGAACTGGAGGTTCCCATTGGCAACGCGGTGGACTTCTGGACCGAGGCCGCGCTGTTCTCGGCGGCCGGCTACACCACCATGGTGTTTGGCCCGGGTGATATTGCCCAGGCACATACCGCAGACGAGTGGGTGGCGCTGGACCAGCTGGCCACCTATGCCGATCACCTCTATCGAATCATCGACCATGGACACGCATAACAGCACCAGACAGACCATCGTCCGACTGCTCTCGAGCATGGGCAGCGCCAAGGAGATCCAGCAATACCTGAAACGGTTCTCGCAACTCGATGCCAAGCGCTTTGCCGTGGTCAAGGTCGGTGGTGCGGTGCTGCGTGACGACCTGGATGCTCTGGTGTCCTCGCTGTCGTTCCTGCAGCAGGTCGGCCTGACCCCGATCGTGCTGCACGGAGCCGGTCCGCAGTTGGACGAGGCGCTGGCCGCGGCCGGTATCGAGAAACAGATCGTGGACGGCCTGCGCGTGACCACGCCGCAGACGCTGGCGGTGGTGCGCCGTGTGTTCCAGGAGCAGAACCTGCGTCTGGTCGAAGCCCTGCAATCGGTGGACGCGCGCGCCACATCGATCCTTTCCGGCGTGTTCGACTCGCACTACCTGGACCGGGAACGTTTCGGCCTGGTGGGCCAGGTCGACAGCGTCAACCTGGCTCCCGTGGAAGCCAGCCTGCGGGTGGGCTCGATCCCGGTGATTGCCTCTCTGGGCGAAACCCCCGAGGGGCAGATCCTGAACGTCAACGCCGACTATGCAGCCAACGAACTGGTGCGTGCGCTGGAGCCCTACAAGATCATCTTCCTGACCGGCACCGGCGGCCTGCTGGATGAACGCGACCGCATCATCGACTCGATCAACCTGAGCACCGAGTACGACCACCTGATGGCGCAGCCATGGTTGCACTCGGGCATGCGCGTGAAGATCGAGCAGATCAAACAGTTGCTCGATCATCTTCCGCTGACATCCTCGGTCTCGATCACGCGGCCCGGCGAACTGGCCAAGGAATTGTTCACGCACAAGGGTTCCGGCACGCTGGTCAGGCGTGGCGAGCGGGTACTGGCTTTCGAGGACAGCTGGCACGGCATCGACAAAACACGCCTGAAGGCCTTGATCGAGTCCAGTTTCCGGCGCCCGCTGGTGGCGGATTATTTTGAGCGGACACGGCCGTACCGCGTCTACATCAGCGAGAACTACCGTACCGCCATGATCCTCACCCGCGAGCAGGGCTTCACCTACCTCGACAAGTTCGCGGTGCTGGACGATGCCCAGGGCGAGGGCATTGGCCGTGCGGTCTGGCAGGTCATGCGCGAGGCCAATCCGGGATTGTTCTGGCGCTCGCGTCACGGCAACGTGGTCAATGCCTTCTACAGCGCTGAGGCCGACGGCAGTTATCGGCAGGAGAACTGGAAGGTCTACTGGTATGGCCTGTCCGATTTTGCAGACATCGAACGTTGCGTGACGCACTGCGCGACGCGCCCGGCGACGCTGGGTGAAAAGGCATGAGTGCAGCATGGATCGCCTGGTCCTGCCCACAGGATCGAAAGTTCCGACGGCAGAACGCGGCGCGCGGTCATGTTTGCAAAAGCCTGAACTTGATCGCGGTGGAGCAGTGTATTCACTGGCACAATCATGGATCTGGCATGGCCCTCGAACACCTCGTAGCGAAGCGCGACGACGTGCTCCACCGGCTTCACCCGATGTACCGGGGAGGCTTTCGCGCCCGTGTGGTCCTTTCGACGCACTGTCTGGAGTATTCATCCGTGCGCAATCAGCGCAAAGACATGCTGGAGACAGAAACATGAGCAGTACCGTCGGACTCGTCGGCGCGCGTGGTCATACCGGTGCCGAACTGATTCGCCTGATCCAGTCCCACCCACATCTGCGACTGGGGTTCGTGTCTTCACGCGAGCTGGCCGGCCAGCGCCTGGATGCCCATCATCCGGACTATGACGGTGACCTGATCTTCGAGGACATGGGACCAGACGCAGTGGCCAGTCGTGGATGCCGGGTCGTGATCCTGGCGCTGCCCAACGGGGCCAGCGAGGAATACATCAAGGCAATCGACCGCACGGCGCAGGACACGGTGGTCCTTGACTTGTCCGCTGACCATCGCTTCGACCGGACGTGGTTCTACGGACTTCCGGAATTGACCCGCGATCATTACCGCGGGCAGACGCGGATCAGCAACCCCGGGTGCTACGCCACGGCCATCCAGCTGGCGGTCGCGCCGCTCAAGGACATGCTCGCGGGACCGCCGGTCTGCTTTGGTGTGTCGGGCTATTCGGGCGCGGGCACGACGCCTTCATCCCGCAATGATCCCGAGCAGCTGCACGACAACCTGATGCCGTACAGTCTCACCGACCATATGCACGAGCGCGAATGCAGTTTCCAGTTGGGCATTCCGGTGGAGTTCATGCCCCATGTGGCGTCGTACTTCAGGGGCCTGACCGTGACCTGCAATCTCTATCTGGACCGCGTGCGCACGCACGACGAGCTGATGCGCCGCTATCTTTCCCGTTATCAGAGCGAGCCTTTGGTGCGAGTGGTCAAGGATGCGCCCTGGGTCCGCCATCTTGTCGGCCAGCAGCGTGCGGAAATCGGCGGCCTGAGCATGGCTCCCGGTGGTCGGCGCGCGGTGATCGTGGCCTGTCTCGACAACCTGCTCAAGGGTGCGGCGACGCAGGCCATCCAGAACCTCAACCATGCCCTGAGCCTGCCGGAGTTCAAGGGCATTCCGGATACCTGATCCATGCAGCAACGGGAGCACACGGCATGCATTGGATCGATTGCATCAACCGTTGCCGCGTGCACGTTTTCTCCAACGGAGATTGGACTCATGCAAGGGCTTCGAAAATGAGTGACCTGCTTTGGCAAAAAGACGGTGTACGGGTTGATGCGCGCATCATGCGCTTCCTGGCCGGCAACGATGTCGTGCTCGACCGGGAATTCTTTCTGCACGACATCACCGCAAGCAAGGCACATGTCGAGGGCCTGGAGCGAATCGGCGTGCTGGATGCCGGCGAGCTGGATTCGATCCTCGCCGAACTGGATGCACTGGCCGCTGATTTTTCCAGCGGTGCGTTCGTGCTAGACGAGCGCCATGAGGACGGCCATTCGGCGATCGAGGCACGACTGGTCGAGCGCCTCGGCGATGCCGGCCGCAAGGTGCATACAGGCCGCAGCCGCAACGACCAGGTGCTGGTTGCCACCCGCTTGTGGCTGAAGGAGAAGCTTTCCGAGCTGGCGATGCTGTGCCACGACATCGCGCGGGTATGCCTGGATCGCGCCGCGGTCGAGGCCTTGCCGATGCCAGGCTACACACACCTGCAACGTGCCGTGGTCTCGTCCAGCTCGATGTGGTTTGCCGGTTTCGCGGAAGGTTACATCGACAATGCGTTGCGCGCCCACGATACGCGTACCTGGATCGACGCCAATCCCCTGGGCACCGCCGCCGGCTACGGGGTCAACCTGCCGCTGGACCGCGAGTACACCACCCGCCGCCTCGGCTTCACACGGATGCAGCTCAGCCCGGTCTATGCGCAGTTATCGCGTGGCAAGTTCGAGCTGGCGGCGCTGGATGCGCTGGCTTCGGCCATGCTCGACCTGCGCCGACTGGCCTGGGACCTCTCGTTGTTCACCACGACCGAGTTCGGCTTCGTGCAGTTGCCGGACGAATACACGACCGGAAGCTCGATCATGCCGAACAAGCGCAATCCGGACGTGATCGAGATGCTGCGCGCCAGTTACGCGCCGGTGGCCGCCGCACGCACCGAGATCGAGCAACTGCTGTCGCTGCCCAGTGGTTACCAGCGCGATCTGCAATTGGGCAAGGCATCGTTGTGGCACGGCGTTTCGCATGGACTGTCTGCATTGTCACTGTTGCCGGATCTTCTGGCACGATTCAACTGGAATCCGGCGGCCATGCGTGCGGCGATCGAGCCCTCGATGTACGCCACCGATGTGGCTATGGAACAGGCGGTCGCTGGCGTTCCCTTCCGCGTTGCCTACCGCGCAGCGGCCGCGGCCGCCAGTGAAAGCGGCGCCGGTCGCACGCCCGAGACGAGCCTGGCCGCGCGCGTGTCGCCGGGAGCCGCTGCAGCGCCTGGACTTGAAATCCTGCGTGATCGTCTCAATGCCTTGAAGGATAAGCAACGCGCAGTACCTGAGAGCAATCACTGAAGACGCATGACCAAACCGAGATCATTCCGCGAACAACCCGTACCCCCATGGAAACGTGCCGTGCTCAAGGTCGGCAGCAGCCTGCTTGCCGGTTCCGATGGCGGTTTGAGCACGCAGTACGTACTGGGCCTGGCGCAGTTCATCTCTGCCTGCCATACCTCCGGTCGCGAAATCGTGCTGGTCTCCTCCGGTGCCGTGGCGGCGGGGCGCATCCTGCTGCAGGACCACTCCGGAGAGGACACCAGCAGCGCTGCGCGCCAGGCCATGGCCGCGCTGGGCCAGACCCAGACCATCGCACTGTGGCAGCGGCTGTTCGATCGCCCGCTGGCGCAGGTGCTGCTGACGCACGATGACATGCGCAACCGGCGACGTTATCTCAATGCACGCGCCACGCTGCAGGAACTGCTTCGCCACGGCGTGCTGCCGGTGGTCAACGAGAACGACACCGTGGCCATCGACGAACTGACCCTGGGCGACAACGACAACCTGGCCGCCATCGTCGCCGCACTGGTCGATGCGGACCTGCTGCTGATCGCTACCGACATCGACGGCCTGTACACGGCCGATCCGCGCAGCGGCCCGGA
>NZ_JAQIBU010000081.1 GCF_027858935.1 Oleiagrimonas sp.
GATCCCGAACGCGCCGCCCGTTTCACTGTTCAAGCCGCCGGCTGGCGCCTGGACTATTCCAAGCACCGGATCGATACAACCACGCTCGAAAGGCTGTTCAAGCTGGCCCGGGCCTGTGATGTCGAGGCTCGACGCGACGCCATGTTCGCCGGGGAGAAGGTCAATAGCACCGAAATGCGGGCGGCCCTGCATGTGGCCCTGCGCGCGCCGGACGAACAGGTCATCGAGGTGGATGGCGAGAACGTGGTGCCGGGGGTGCACGAGACCCTCGACCGCATGTCCGGATTCGCCGACTCCATCCGCAACGGCGACTGGACCGGGCATACCGGACGACGCATCCGCAACGTGGTCAATATCGGTATTGGTGGCTCGGATCTGGGACCGGTCATGGCCTATGAGGCGCTGCGTCACTACAGCGATCGCACGCTGCGCATGCGCTTTGTCTCCAATGTCGACGCCACCGATTTCGTCGAGGCCACGCGCGACCTGTCACCGGACGAGACCCTGTTCATCATCGCCTCCAAGAGTTTCACCACGCTGGAGACGATGACGAACGCCCATACTGCACGCGATTGGTTGCTGGCTTCGGCCGGCAAGGACAACAAGGAAGCTGTAGCCAAGCACTTCGTTGCCTTGTCGACCAATCCCGAGGCGGTGCGCGAGTTCGGTATCGACGAGCAACAGATGTTCGGTTTCGAGGACTGGGTCGGTGGGCGTTATTCCATGGACTCGGCCATCGGTCTGTCGACCATGATCGCCATCGGTCCGAAGGCCTTCCGCGACATGCTCGCGGGCTTCCATGCAATGGACGAGCATTTCCGCAGCGCTCCGCTGGAATCCAACCTGCCCGTGATCATGGGCCTGCTGAACGTCTGGTACACCGACTTCTTCGATGCCTCGACGATCGCCGTGCTGCCCTACGCGCAATACCTCAAGCGTTTTCCGGCCTATCTGCAGCAACTGACCATGGAGTCCAACGGCAAGCACGTCACGCTTGACGGCAAGATGGTGGACTACGCCACCGGACCCATCTACTGGGGTGAACCGGGCACCAACGGCCAGCACTCGTTCTATCAGCTGATCCATCAGGGGACACGCCTGATTCCCTGCGATTTCATCGCTTTCGGCGAATCTCTCAACCCCACGGGCAGGCATCACGACCTACTGCTTGCCAACGTCATCGCCCAGGCCGAGGCCCTGGCCTTCGGCAAGACACTGAAACAGGTGCGCGCAGAAGGTACCCCGGCAAAGCTCGCGCCCCACAAGGTCTTCGAGGGAAACCGGCCTTCCAGCCTGCTGACCGCACGCAGCCTGACCCCGCAATCCCTGGGCGCGCTGGTGGCCCTGTACGAGCACAGCGTTTTCGTGCAGGCGGCGATATGGGACATCAACCCCTTCGACCAGTGGGGCGTGGAACTGGGCAAGGCCCTGGCCCAGCAGGTCGCCAGTGAAATCGAGTCACCACGCAAGCGACTGGCTCATGACAGCTCCACCAACCAGGCCATTCGCTGGTATCGCAAGGCACGTGGAAAGGCCTCTGCATCGACTTCCAGCGAACCCACGGTCCTGGTGCTCGATATCGGCGGAACCCACGTCAAGGCCAAGGTCTCGGACAGCGACGAGATGCGCCGCTTCAAGTCCGGTCCGGACCTGACCCCTGAACAGATGATGGGGAAACTCGCGAGCCTGATTGAGGGGTGGCACTTCGACGCCGTCACTGTCGGTGTACCGGCTCCGATAGTCCAGGACAAGCTGATCACCGACCCGGTCAATCTCGGCAAGGGCTGGAAGGACTTCGACTTTCCCACGGCTTTCGCCTGTCCGGTACGCGTGGTCAATGATGCCGCCATGCAGGCGCTGGGCAGTTATCTCGGAGGTCGGATGCTGTTCCTGGGTCTGGGTACCGGACTTGGCTCCGCATTGATCATCGACGGAGTTCTGCAACCCACGGAGTTGTCGCACATGCCCTGGCGTGACGCGACCTACGAGCATTACGTCAGCGACAGCTACTATGAAAAGCACAAGAAGGCCTGGAAGGGCAACGTACTCGAGCTTATCGAGATCATGCGCAATACCTTCTTGCCCGACTACGTCATGCTGGGTGGTGGCAACGTGCGTCATCTGGACAAACTGCCACAAGGCGTGATGCGCGGTGAAAATGACAATGCTTTCACCGGTGGCTTCCGGATCTGGCAAAGCCCGCGCTGAGCATTCATCACGGGATTTCCGCTGCCCGGCCGGCTCCGGGCAGTGGCGCAGCGGCCTGAACATCCCGCAAAACCGCCAAAAAACCCGGTTTTCGCGGGCAACGTCGCCGTGGTGGGCGGTTTTGCGCGATAATTGCGGGTCTGATGCGCGGAAACGTCCCTTCTTGGACCCCCCGCTGCCCCCGCCCAAGGATTCACTCCAGGAGCAGTTATGAACGATTCCTTCTCGACCCGCGATACCCTCGACGTCAATGGCACCCGGTACGCCATTGCCAGTCTGGACAAGCTCGGACAGCGTTTCGACATCAAGCGCCTGCCCTACTCGATGAAGATCCTGCTGGAAAACCTGCTGCGCAACGAAGATGGCTCCAGCGTAACGGCAAAGGAGATCGAGGCGGTCGCGCAATGGGATGCGAAGAAGGAGCCGGACACCGAGATCGCCTTCACCCCGGCACGCGTGGTGCTGCAGGACTTCACCGGCGTCCCCTGCGTGGTCGATCTTGCCGCCATGCGCGACGCCATGCAGAGCCTGGGCGGTGATCCCGAGCTGATCAACCCGCTTTCGCCCGCAGAATTGGTCATCGACCACTCCGTACAGGTGGACAGCTTCGGCAGCGACGATTCGCTGGACACCAACGTGCGCATCGAGTTTGAACGCAACCAGGAGCGTTACAGCTTCCTGCGCTGGGGCCAGAAGGCGCTGGACAACTTCAAGGTGGTGCCACCGCGCACCGGCATCGTTCACCAGGTGAACCTGGAGCATCTGGCCCGCGTGGTCATGGGCACCGAGGTCGAGGGACAGCTTTGGGCCTATCCGGACACCGTGTTCGGCACCGACTCGCACACCACCATGATCAACGGTCTGGGCGTGCTCGGCTGGGGCGTGGGCGGCATCGAGGCCGAGGCCGCGATGCTCGGTCAGCCGTCCTCGATGCTGATTCCGCAGGTGGTCGGATTCAAACTGACCGGCAAGCTGCCCGAGGGCGCCACCGCCACCGACCTGGTGCTGACCGTCACCCAGATGCTGCGCAAGCACGGCGTGGTGGGCAAGTTTGTCGAGTTCTTCGGCGAGGGCCTCAAGCACCTGCCGTTGGCCGATCGCGCCACAATCGCCAACATGGCACCCGAGTACGGTGCCACCTGCGGCATCTTCCCGGTCGACGCCGAGGCGGTCAACTACATGCGGCTGTCCGGCCGCAGCGAGGACCAGATCGCACTGGTGGAAGCCTACGCCAAGGCCCAGGGCCTGTGGCATGACGAGAACACCCCGCGCGCCGAATTCACCGCCACGCTTGAATTGGACATGTCCGAGGTCCGTCCTTCCATGGCCGGCCCCAAGCGGCCGCAGGACCGCGTGCTGTTGAGCGACATGAAAAAGAACTTCCATGAGGTGGTCGGACCGCTGACCGCAAACCGCAAGACCGGTAACGGCGACGCCGAACGCTTCGCCAACGAGGGCGGCGACACCGCCGTCGGCAACCCGTCCACCGTCAGCCGCAACGGATCGGTGACGGTCGACAAGGATGGCAAGAGCTTTGCACTCAAGGATGGCGCAGTCGTCATCGCCGCCATCACCTCGTGCACCAATACCTCCAACCCGGCAGTGATGCTCGGCGCCGGCCTGGTCGCCAAGAAAGCCGCCGCACGCGGCCTGACCGCCAAGCCCTGGGTCAAGCCTTCGCTCGGTCCGGGCTCGAAAGTGGTCACCGACTACCTTGAGGTCACCGGCCTGATGGACGAACTGGAGAAGGTCGGCTTCTTCCTGGTCGGATACGGCTGCACCACCTGCATCGGCAATTCCGGTCCGCTGCCGGCCGAAATCAGCCAGGGCATCGGCGAAGGCGACCTGGCGGTGGCCTCTGTGCTGTCGGGTAACCGCAACTTCGAGGGCCGGGTGCATCCCGAGGTAAAGATGAATTACCTGGCTTCGCCGCCCTTGGTGGTCGCGTATGCCCTGGCCGGAACCCTGGACATCAACCTTGACAAGGATCCGATCGGACAGGACACCGACGGCAAGGACGTATTCCTGAAGGATATCTGGCCGACCAACAAGGAAATTGGCGACCTGATCGCCAGCGCGGTCACCGCCGACATGTTCACCAAGAGCTACGCCGACGTGTTCAAGGGCGATGAGCGCTGGAATGCGATCGCTTCGCCGGACGGCAAGCTGTACGACTGGCAGGACAGCTCCACCTACATCAAGAACCCACCCTACTTCGACGGCATGACCATGGACCTGGACACGGTCGAGGACATCCACGGCGCACGCTGCCTGGGCCTGTTCGGCGATTCCATCACCACCGATCACATCTCCCCCGCCGGCGCGATCAAGAAGGATTCCCCCGCGGGTCGTTTCCTGATCGAGCGAGGCGTGCAGCCGGCACAGTTCAACTCCTACGGCTCGCGCCGCGGCAATGACGACGTGATGGTGCG
>NZ_JAQIBU010000136.1 GCF_027858935.1 Oleiagrimonas sp.
ACCGGACGGCACAGCGAGAGCGCCTCGATCACGGTTCGCCCGAACGACTCGGGTTTGTTCGACAACTGCAGAATCAGCGAGGACACCGCATAGATATCGCGTACGTCGTCGCGCGGCGGAGACAACACCACCTTGTCGGTCAGACCCAAGGCGTCAATACGCTGCCGCAGTTCCTGGACGTAGGCTTCACGACCCGGCTCGATCACGCCGAGCAGCAGCAGGCGGGACTGGATGCCGCGGCTGTGCAGACCGGCCAGAAGTTCGATGGCGTCCAGATGCCCCTTCAGACGTGTGCCGCGTCCGGGCAACGTGAGCAGAGCGGCAGCGTCCAGCTGCGGATACTGGCTGAAAAAACGTTCACGCCAGTCATCCTCCGGACGGTAGCCATAGGGAAACTCGGCGTCGTCGACCCCACGCGGGATCACCTCCAGGTGCGATCGGTCGAAATCCGGGTAATGCTTGATGACATAGTCGCGTACGGTCTGCGAGACCGCGATCACACGATCACCGCGCAACATGATGCGGCTGTAGAAGCCCGGCGAATTGAGACCGTGGACCGTGGTCACCAGTCGTGGTCTGGGATGCAGGCCGCGCAGTGCCAGATAACCCAGCCAGGCCGGAACGCGTGAACGCGCGTGGACCACATCCGGCTGGATTTGGTGAAGCATGCGGCGCAGGGCGCCGAGCTTGCCCAGCGTGCGCAGGGATTTGCGTCCGATATCGAGGGTGATGTGCCGGCTTCCGGCGGCTTCCAATCGCTGCACCAGGCGCCCGCCTGCTGAAATGACAACCGACTGATGACCGGCTTCGACCAATGCACGCGCGATCTCGAGCGCAGAACGTTCCGCCCCACCGGTGTGCATGGCAGGCATGAGTTGGACGACGGTCATCGGACGATTCGAGAACCGCGCTGCGGGAACATCCCGATCTGGCATGTATGACCGACCTTCTGGAGCGGTGTTGAACACGGCTGTACTGGTCTGAACGCAATGACTTGCAACAACCCCAAGCAAGCAATAAACATGCCGAAGTAATGGTTTTTTACTCGATTGCTTCGCAGTTTTTCAGTCGCTCAGGACATATTGCGCGGCGCAATAAGGACATACGGACTCGCCGCCGTCCTCCTCAATCGGCAAATAGACCCGCGGATGCGAATTCCACAGATACATGCCCGGCATTGGACAGGCCAGCGGCAGGTCGCTGCGCGTCACTTTGTAACGATGTTCGGCATTGGCCGGAATCAACTTTGCCGCAGCTGGGTCGGGACGCTGCATGGACGCACTCCAACGATTACGGGATCAAGAACGCAATGGTACCGCAGCTGGTGCGGTCGGAGCACGTCAAGTCTTCACTAGCGCAGTTCTCCGCCGGCGCAGGTGCCGGCGGAGCGTGGCGCGCGGGATCAGTTGTGTTGGGTCGCCTTGGCGTAGGCCTTCGCCTCGATGGCTTCCACCGTGATATGCAGCTTTACCGTATCGCTGACCATCGGCGCATATTTGGCAACGCCAAAATCGCTGCGCTTGAGCGTGGTCGTGGCATCAAAACCCGCTGCCTGGGCATGCCACATCGGCTGCATGCCGATCTTGTTCACCTTGGCGTGCAGCGTCACCTGGTGGGTGATGCCGTGAACCGTGAGGTTGCCAATGATGGTCAGCATGCCGACACCCGCCTTAACGACTTTGGTACTGTCGAAGGTGGCCGTGGGATACTTGGCGACGTTGAAGAAATCCGGTCCCTTGAGGTGCTCGTCCAGTGCTGGCACGTGGGTGTCGATGCCCGACAGCGGTATCTTCACGCGTACATGATCCTGAGACGGATGTTGCGGATCGAACACCAGGGTGCCGGTGATATTGGTGAAATTGGCATCCGGATTGGAGAAGCCGAAGTGATTCCAGACCACGCGCACCTGGGTGTGATTTGGATCCAGAGTGTAGGTGGTTGGCTTGGCCATCACCGGAGCGGCGACCAGCAGGCCGAGAAGGGTGGTAGCAAGAAATCTACGCATGCGACTGACTCCCGAGAAGCGAATGGGTATGGGCAGGCGGTGCATCTCGCCCCATCCTGCTCTCTCAAATGTCCTACGCTCATAAAGTAGGGATGGATGCCCGACTTTCCCAGAGCCCCAGCGAGAACACTCTGTGCAGGAAAACGAAACAACCCGTTCAGGCGATGCAGGGTCGCTGTTGCGTTCCTGCTGGGTACTCACGGATGGCGCAGCCGGAAACGAACGCCAGGCATTGGCGCTGGCGCAGGCCCTTTCTCTTCCTGCGCGCAATATGGTGCTGCCGTTGCGAGCGCCATGGTCGTGGCTGGCGCCACGACTGACACTGGGTGGACGCCTTGCAGTGGCCCCGGCGCAACGCGCGCAACTGTCACCGCCGTGGCCCGACCTTGTCATCGGTTGCGGGCGTGCTGCCGCTTTGCTCACCCGACTGCTGCCCGCACTGTCGGCAGGCCACTGCCGCAGCGTGCAGATCCTCGACCCGCGCATCAATCCGGAGCACTGGGATCTGGTCATTGCACCGCAGCATGACAATCTTTCCGGCCCCAATGTGCTTACCCCGCTGGGATCGTTGCATCCGGTCGACGCGTCCTGGCTGGCCGCTGGTCGAGAGGCCTCGCCGCACCTGGCCGCACTGCCTCAGCCCCGGATTGGCGTGCTGCTGGGCGGCACGCGACACGGCGCCCCTCTCGACAGCGACTATGTTCGGCAGCTTGCCGAAGGCCTGCGCGCCCGTCAGCAAGGAGAAGGAGGCAGCCTGATGCTGCTGGCCTCGCGTCGCACACCACCGGACGTCTTTGCGAACCTCAAGGCGGCCCTGGTCGACCTTCCAGGCATGGCCTGGGGCAGCGAGGCCGACGGCGCCAACCCTTACCCTGGCGTGCTCGGCTGGGCCGACCGCCTGGTGGTCACTCCGGATTCGGTCAACATGCTGTCCGAAGCCAGTGCCTGCGGTCGACCTGTGCACACGCTGGTCACCGGGCCGTTGCCGGACAAGCTGGCGCATTTCCATGCGGTCCTGCGCCAGCGCGGTCTGCTGCATGACCTGGACACGGTGACGTCTACAACCGCCGAGCCCCTGCGCGAAACCGCTGCCATGGCCGCCGCCGTTCGCGCCCGGCTGGAGACTCCGCGCCACGGCAACGCAGTACACTAGGCGTCCCATGCGCGGACGCATTCCCGACGGTTTCATCGACGACCTCCTCACCCGCATCGACATCGTCGAGGTGGTCGAGCGACGCGTGCCGCTGAAGAAGGCCGGCCGCGAGTGGACCGCCTGCTGCCCCTTCCATGACGAGCGCACGCCATCCTTCTATGTCAGTCCGCAAAAGCAGTTCTATCACTGCTTTGGCTGCGGCGCACACGGCAGTGCGATCAAATTCCTGATGGACTATGAACGCCTGGAGTTTCCCGACGCTGTCGAGGAGCTGGCGCAGTCGGCCGGCCTGAGCGTGCCGCACGAAGGCGTCGACAACCGCCCGCGTGAGGATCGCAGCGGTCTGTACCAACTGCTGGAGTCGGCCACCACCTGGTACCAGAAACAGTTCCATGCAAGCGCCCAGGCCCAGGCTTACGCGCGCGAACGCGGCCTTGCCGAGCAAACCCTCGAAGCCTTTCGCATCGGCTGGGCTCCGGCCGAGTGGGATGGTCTGATCCGCCATGTCGGCCACACGCCGGAAAAACTCAAGGTGCTGGAGCAGGCCGGCATGGTTTCCACCGGCGAGCGCGGCAAACGTTACGACCGTTTTCGTGGACGCTTGATGTTTCCCATCCAGGACCGCCGCGGCCGCGTGATCGCCTTCGGTGGCCGCGCCATGGGGGAGGACACGCCCAAGTATCTCAACTCCCCGGAAACCCCGCTGTTCCACAAGGGCCGAGAGCTGTTCGCGCTGTGGCAATGCAAGCAGGTCAGCGGTGCGCTCCATCGGCTGATGGTGGTGGAGGGCTATATGGACGCCATCGCCCTGCACCAGGCCGGCCTGCCGATCGCTGTGGCCACGCTCGGCACCGCAACCACGCCCGAACACACCGAGCGTCTGTTCCGCACAGCCGCCGACGTGGTGTTCTGCTTTGATGGCGACCGCGCCGGACGCGATGCCGCCTGGAAGGCGCTGGACGCCACCCTGCCGCGATTGCGCGACGGCCGTCAGGCCTTCTTCCTGTTCCTGCCCGAGGGCGAAGACCCGGACACCATCGTGCAGAGCGAAGGCAAGGCCGGCTTCGAGGCGCGACTGAAAGGCGCCACGCCGCTGTCGGAATACTTCTTCGACACGCTCTCCCACGATATCGACCTGACCTCCCTGGATGGCCGTGCGCGCCTGGCCGAACGCGCCCGCCCACTGGTCGCGCGCCTGCCCGATGGCGCCTTTCGCGACCTGATGGCGCAGGAGCTGAAAAACCGCACCGGTACCGACACACGCTTCGAAAACGCGCCTGCCCCTGCCGCCTCGCGACCGCTGCAGCAACGCGCCGTGCGGCGCACCCTGGTACGCAGCGCCATCGCCCTGCTGCTGGCCCGGCCTGAGCTGGCCGGAGAACTGGAGCCACCCTACGCCTTCGCCGAGCTGGACAAGCCCGGCGTGACGCTGCTGCTTGAACTCATCGAGGTTGCTCGCGCCCGTCCTGGCATCACCACCGGTGCCCTGCTGGAACACTTCACCGAGCGCCCCGAGGCCGAGGCGCTGCAGAAACTCGCCGTGGCCGAACCAGTCGGCGACGACGCCATGCAGCGCAGCGAATTCCTTGGCGCACTGGACCAGATGCAGCGTCAGGTCGACCTGCAGCGCATCGCCGCGCTGCAGGTGCGTCAGGTCGACGGCACGCTGGACGCCGAGGGCAAGGCCCAGTTGCGCGAACTGCTGAGCGCCAAGTCCCGGGGTACTCCCGCTACGTGAACGAGGCACGGCCCAGCACCTGTGCCGACAGGTCGATCCATGGGAAGATCGGCTCTGGATACGCCCGGACGCCTGCTGCTTCGAATCGATGGATCTTTTCGCCCACCTGATCAACTACTTTGCCGAAAACGGCTACGTCGCCGTGCTGCTGGCACTGCTGGTGTGCGGCGTGGGCGCACCCATTCCAGAGGACCTCACCCTGGTCGCCGGCGGGGTGATCGCGGGCCTGGGGTACGCCAACGTCCACGTGATGTTCGCAGTGACCTTGTTCGGCGTGCTGCTGGGCGATGCCGGCATGTTCCTGGCAGGTCATCACTACGGGGTCCGCCTGCTGGACAAGCGCCCTGTCAAATGGCTGCTCACACCCAGCCGCTACAGCGCCGTGCAGGAGCAATTCGAGCGCTACGGCAACCGCATGCTGTTCACCGCACGCTTTCTGCCCGGTATGCGCACGGCGGCCTTTGTCACTGCAGGACTCACCCATCGCGTCTCGTTCGGTCGCTTCCTGCTGCTGGACGGCTCCGCCGCCCTCATCAGCGTGCCGATCTGGGTCTACCTGGGCTACTTTGGTGCCAACAACCGTGAATGGCTGCTCACGTGGCTGCACCGTGGCCAGGCGGGCATGTGGATCGCGCTGGGCCTGATCCTCGCTGGCGTGGGCGTCTTCTTCTGGCGGCGGCACAAGCGCAAGCAGGCGCGCGACGAAACCGGGGACGAACCGGACTGACCCGTCGACAGCAACGCCCGCTCCGGTTAAGTGGGCCTTGTCCTGCTGCAGCCCCCTTTTCGCATCGCGGCGCCAACGGCCTGCGCCAACCGCAGGTCCTGGCTGCCCTTCAAGGGCCCGTTCCATTGCGGCGCCCAAGCCGGCTCCGTTCCACCAGTTCTCAGATCCCGTGCCGATGCGGCCCCTGCAGGCATTGAAGCGGTGCCCATGTCGCGGTCGGTAGAAGTTGCCCTGGATGGATGCGGACTTTCGCCGAGCGATATCCTGCATGGATATCAGCAAAACTTTTTTTCGATTTCTCCATTGGCATCGGGTCTGCCGGATTCGCCGCGATCATGGGCACCTTCAGGGGGACTTGCGCGAATGGCATACGCAGTGGTCTGGTCAGGCGTTCCGTGACGCATGACCGGAAGTCCACAGGCCCGGGGGCGACACACACACGCCTGGTGGCTTCCTCTACCTCAACCTCAACCTCAATCCGCCGAACAGGTGCCCGTGCGGTGGCCGTCGATGTCGATGGTCATTTGCGTCGTGCGTGAGGACATACCTGGTACGTCCATGCGCTGCTCGACGGTGCCGTGGGCCTTGAAGGACCTGCCACCGTTGCCCGGATTCAGGGTGAAATCTTCCTTGATCGTGCTGGGAATGCCTTGGGCCGTGGAGGTGCAGGTCATGACGGTACGATATCCGGCCTTGTCATGACTGCGCGTGGGCACGCTGCAGGAGGCATCGCCACTGGCGCTGTGCGGTTTCATGGCAGCTTCGCCCGCCTGCCCTTCCCGGGCACAGGTTTTCCATCCATTGGTCGCCGTGCGGCCAACCATGACGCCGGAAGTGAAGGTGATCACGGAATGGTAGGACCATTCGCCACCCTGCAGGTGCGCGAAAGGCGGGGTGTCAGCGCGCACGCAGAGCGCACCGGAAAGCAAAACCAGGGCAAGCGGGGCAATCAGGCGTTTGTTCATGGCAACGTTCCCCCTCCCGTATCGACGTGATCGATGCATGCCCGCATCGGTATCCAGCGGACGGTTCCGGAGTGATGATGCCACGAGTCGCCGCGCACCCGCACATCGCCCCAGGCGCTGCGGGCAGCACCCATTTCGCGGTCACCCCATCGGAATCCGGTTGCGCAAGGCATCGGCATCGTACGGGCCGGGCGCCGCAATGAGTTCGCGTGCGGCATCGACCTGGCCCCAGACGTTCCATAGCAGGACCCCGCGTACCCGGGCACCTTCCATGTAATAGGTGACCCCGCGCTTGTACTGCTCGGCCCAGTGTTCGACCACTTCCAGGTGGTTGGCGTCAAGTTCGCCGACGGCTTCATAGCCGAGGTCGAACAGGTCCGAGTAGAAGAACGGCTGGGTGGTGAATGCGGCATCTTCGCCAGCCATACCGCTGCCGGCGTGATGGCCCATGCTGATGGCGGCGTTCTCGTGCTCCACGCGGCGGCGACCGCCCAGGGCCAGCGACGGATAGCTGGCCACATCACCGGCGGCCCAGATGGCCGGGTCGGCGGTGCGAAGTCGCGCATCGACCACGATTCCGTCGTCCACATCCAGGCCGGCCTGCTCGGCCAGCTCGGTATTGGGCTGCACGCCCAGTCCTGCGACAACGGCATCCACCTCCAGGACACTGCCGTCGGAAAGTTCCAGCTTCACGCCATCATCGTCGGCCTTGCCGCCGCTGACCCTGATGCCGGTGCGCACGTCCACCCCGCGCTTGCGGTAGTACTCGTTGAGAAAATCCGACAGGCCCTGGCTGAACCGT
>NZ_JAQIBU010000199.1 GCF_027858935.1 Oleiagrimonas sp.
TCAGGACCGAGCGTTGCGGCGATGGCGTCCAGATGCGTCTGCATCAGCGCAAGCTCGGCGCGCGTGAGGTAATACTCCGGTTGCGCGCAGATCTGCTCGAACAATTTCGAGCCGCGGGCGTCGTAGAAATATTTCGAGGGCAACCGGCGCGGCTGGCACGAAAGTCCCTCCAGCACATCGCCGAGGATATCGTCGGCACTGGGATGAAGGTCGTGAAGCTCGGCGTCGAACGCTGTTGAACTCATGCATCCCTTCCCAGCCGGATTCCGGTGAATTGCCAGCGACTCGCGGGGTAGAAGAAATTGCGGTAACTGGCCCGGATGTGGTCATCCGGCGTCACGCAGGACCCGCCACGCAGGACCCACTGACCACACATGAACTTGCCATTGTACTCGCCCAGGGCACCGGCAAGCGGACGAAAACCCGGATAGTTCACATACGGACTGGACGTCCATTCCCACACATCCCCGTAAAGCTGGACCGGGCCGAACCCGTCATCGTCCGGGGCCGGGGCCGGATGCAGCAGGCCACGGCCGCGCAGGTTGCCTTGCACGGGCTGTTCGCGGGCCAGGGTCTCCCACTCGGCCTCGGTCGGGAGGCGGGCCCCGGCCCATCGGGCGTAGGCGTCGGCTTCGAAGAAGCTCACGTGCGACACCGGCGCGTACGGATCGATTTCGCGCCG
Source organism: Oleiagrimonas sp. (assembly GCF_027858935.1). Lineage (GTDB taxonomy): Bacteria > Pseudomonadota > Gammaproteobacteria > Xanthomonadales > Rhodanobacteraceae > Oleiagrimonas. The sequence continues at coordinate 683 of NZ_JAQIBU010000199.1, forward strand.
TCCGCTCAGCGTGAACTCGCTGGCCAGATCCCCTGACCAGTACAACGGATGTTGCCAACCCTCGTCCTGCACCACCTGCCATCCCTCGGACATCCACAGCGTGGGCGTGCTGTAGCCGCCGTCACGGATGAACGCGATGAACTCGGCATTGTTCACGGGGCGGTGCGCGATACGGTGGGGATGCAGCAACTCGTCGTGTCGCGGGCACTCGTTGTCGTAGGCAAAACCGTCACCCTCATGGCCGGTCCGGACCACGCCCGAGGGCCGGTCGAGGAACCGCAACGGTTGCGCTCGCGCACCAGACGCGCGCGCAAGTTCCATGTAGACCGGCTCCAGCGGGTTGCACGAAAACAGGTGTTTGATGTCGGTCAGCAGAAGCTCCTGATGCTGTTGCTCGTGATGCAGTCCGAGGATCACGACGGAGGTCAGCTCGTCATCGACACCGTGCTCAAGCATGGCAAGCACGCGTTCATCGACCTGATGACGATAGTCGATGATCTGCTCCAGCGTCGGGCGCGTGATCAGTCCCCGCTGCGGCCTTGCATGCATGGGACCCGCCGACTGGTAATAGGAGTTGAACAGGTAGTGCCACTCCGGATGCAAGGCAGTCCGGTCCGGATCACGACCGAGCACGAACTTCTCGAAGAACCAGGTGGTGTGCGCCAGATGCCATTTGGCCGGACTGGCATCGGGCATGGACTGCGCGACGGTGTCTTCCGGTGCCAGCGTTGCACACAGGAACAGGGTGTCATCGCGTACCCGTGCATAGCGTGCCTTGAGGGTCTCGGCACGCGGCTTGTCATCATGCAATAGGGACTGGGCATTCATCCGATGCGCTCGCTCCGTGCATCTACTGGATGCGCTATGCATGACCCTACCAGAGCACCATGAAGGGCACAAAGAACGATGGGTTCGATGTGAAATTGTATGGTGACCCTTCCACCTGCGACGTTAGGATGGGACTTTTGTGCCTGCTGGAGAGCCCTTCGATGACAGCCAACATCACCACTCGCCAAGCCAGTCTGGACGACATCGACATGCTGGTACCTCTGTTTGATGCCTACCGCGTCTTTTATCAACAACCGGCGGATCCAGCGCTCGCCCATGCCTTCCTGCACGAACGCATGGCGCTGCGCGAATCGGTGATCTTCCTGGCCGAGTCAGGCACCCATGAAAGATCAGCATCGGGATTCACGCAACTGTATCCGGGGTTTTCCTCGGTAAGCGCGCGGCGCTTGTGGATCCTCAATGACCTGTTCGTGCTGTCCGATGCGCGGGGTCGGGGCGTGGGCCGTGCGTTGCTTGAGCGTGCGCGTACTCATGCTCGCCGGACCGGCGCGTGTCGCGTCACCCTTTCCACCGCCGCCGACAACCGCAACGCGCAGGCCTTGTACGAGGACGTCGGCTTCCAGCGCGACGGCGACTTTTTCTATACCCTTGCAGTCGATTGATGCATGACGCCGGCGCAACTTCAGTCAAGGCAAAACCCGGCGCGATGCCGGGTTTGCAATGCATGGTGGTTTGCCGTCCGCACGACGCGTCATTCGCCGTCGTCGTAATCTTCGTCGTCGTGACCAATATATCGCGTACGGTACGGATCGACATACACCTGCTGCACCGGGCGGTCCCGATAGATCACGCGGGTGCGCGTATCGACGACCGGCGGATTGCTGTAATACACCGTGGTCGCGGGCTGGGTGGCGTCCACCACCAGTTGGGTCAATGCGCCCAGCACGATGGCGCCGGCCACCCAAAGACCGAAATGATCACGATACCCGTACCGACGGTCATGATCGCGATAGCCATGGCCGTAATAGCGCACCGCATGGCCACGATCGCCACGGTAGCCGTAATCACCGTGACCGCGATGATACCCATGATCGGCGAATGCGGCCGGGGCACAGGCCAGGGCAAACATCGTTGTCAGGCAAAGCACGGTTTTGATGAGGGGCTTGGTCATGGGGTTCTCCTGAGTACAACTGCAGCTTGTAACGGCTGCGCTGAATCGAGTCTGAAGCTGCGCAACGATCATCCCGAGGAGAAAATATATATTTAAATCATATATTTCAAAGGATTGTGTTTTTATGCGTGGAAACTGCCTGATCCGGACAGGGGCACTTCTGGTGGCGCTGTCGGTGGTCCCGGCAACCTTCGCCGCCACCTCCGCCCGGAAGCTCCAGGTGCACTTGAGTTATGTGCAGGATGGTCTGTACGTGGTGCATGGCGGGCATCAGCGCGGCATCGGCAGTCCCGGTCTGCTGCACCTGGATTTCGATGCCCCTGCTACGGCCTGGGGCGGATCGCCACATGGCCGCCTGCATGTGGACCTGATGGCGACGACCGGAAGTTCGATATCGCGACGTGCCGGCGACCTGCAGGGTCTGGACAATGCCGAGGCACGCAACACGGTGCGCCTGTTCGAGGCCTGGTACCAGCGTGACATGCCCGCTGCCGACCTGCAGTTGCGGCTGGGCCTGCAGGATTACAATGCGCTGTTCAACAGTCTCGACGCTGCAGGTGTGTTCCTCAACAGTTCATTCGGCATTGAACCCACCATCTCGCAAAGCAATGTCTCGATCTTTCCCGTCACCGCTCTCGGTGCGGCCCTGCGCTGGCAAGACCAAGCGGGTGCCTATCTCATAGGCGGGGTCTACGACGGCACGCCCGGCCTGCCCGGTCATCCGGACGGCACACACATCCATCTGCGCCGGGGCGACGGCCTGTTCTCCGGGCTCGAGGGTGGCATTGAGCGCGAAGGCGCCCGGCCGTGGAAACTGGCCTTGGGGGCCTGGGGACAGACCAGCGCATACACCGATCCCACGGGACGCGTGCGGCGACAGGACGTCGGTCTCTACCTGATCGGCCAGATGCGCCTGCTGGCCTCCGGCCCGGGGCAACCGCCGGTGGATGCTTTCGTGCAGCTGGGCTCGGCGGCTCCGCACAATCTGTTCCGGCGCTATTTCGGCGCCGGGGTGCGGGCCACGGGCGTGTTCCTGCCTGGCCGCGGCGACGTGCTGGGGCTGGCGGTGGCGCGCGCGTATACCAGCACCACCTTCCGCAGCTCCAGCCCGGGAAGCAAGCGCGCGGAAACCGTGTTCGAACTGACCTGGTCGGTCCCGCTCAATCACGTCCTGACCCTGCAGCCGGACATGCAGTACATCATCGATCCGGGGGCCATTCGCCGCCAGTCCAACGCTCTGGTGGCCGGCCTCAGGATGCGCCTGCAACTTTGAGCATTCCACTCAGCGCAGATGCAGGATCCAGCACCCGTGGATGTTGCTGCGGCGGGCGAAGTCGAAGGGAATCGATGCCGCGCTCCAGTCCTCGATGGTGAAACGCGACTCAAGCGACTCGCGGTCCAGTTTGAAGCGGCGGAAATTGTTCGAGAACACCAGCACGCCATCCGCCTCCATGTGCTCGGCGCAGGCAAGCAACAGGGCGACGTGGTCGCGCTGCACGTCGAAATCATCCTGCGTGCGCTTGGAGTTGGAAAACGTCGGCGGATCGACGTAGATCACGCCGTACTGGCTGCGGTCCTCCTTCAGCCAGGCCATCGCATCAGCCTGGATCAGACGATGGTCCGCGCCGCTGAAGCCATTCAGCGCCAGGTTCCGCGAGGCCCAGTCCAGGTAGGTGCCGGACAGGTCGACGCTGACCGTCTCGCGCGCACCGCCGGAGGCGGCATGCACCGAGGCCGTGGCGGTGTAGGCAAACAGGTTCAGGAAGCGCTTGCCGGCAGCCAGCTCGCCCAGGCGCGCACGCACCAGGCGATGGTCCAGGAACAGACCGGTGTCGAGGTAATCGGTCAGGTTGACCAGAAAACGCAGGCCGCTCTCGCCGACCTCCAGCATCTGCCCGCGCTGCTCCAGTTGACCGTACCTGGAACCGCCCCGGCCACGCCGGCGCTGCTTGACCGCGATACGCTCGCGCGGGATGCCGAAAACTTCCGCAGCCGCACGTACCGCCTCGCGCACGCGGGTTGCGGCCACGTGCTCAGGCACGCTGGCCGGCGCCCGGTATTCCTGCAGGTGCAGCCAGTCCTCGTACACATCGATGGCCAGTGCGTATTCGGGCAGGTCCTGGTCATAGGCGCGGTAGCAGGTGATGCCTTCGCGGGACAGGCGCTTTTGCAG
>NZ_JAQIBU010000214.1 GCF_027858935.1 Oleiagrimonas sp.
CCGGCGTAAGCCAGCATCAGTCGCCCGGACATTTCGCGCAGGCCACGCCAGACCCGGGGAAAGAACAGCAGAGCCACGGCTACCGCCAGCATGCGCCACCACACCAGCGGCAGGGCCGGGAGGGTGATCAGTTTTCCGAGGATGGCGGTGAAGCCCCATAGCAGAACACAGAAGTGAATCTGCAGTTGGGCCTTGCTGGTCGGTGTGAGTGCCACGGACGTTCAATATCGGAAGGGCCGCCAAGCATGCAGCAAAACACAGAGCGCGTGAAGCCGCTGCTGCACCCGGACTCAGCCGAAGGTGAAGGTGTACGCCCGCAAGCCGGCCTTCGGAATCTCGATGGTGACCACATGATCGCGGTAGTCGTTGCTGTTGAACAGCGTGTAGAGCTTGCTCCCGTGCACCGTGACCGCGGGCTGTGGCTTGCCGTCGACCGTGATCTTCAGCGTGACGGGTGTTTTGCTTGAGGCGACCATGTGAAGCTTTCCGGCTTTGAAATGCAGCCGGATTTGTCCCGAACCCTCGGTCAGTCTGGCGTATTCGCCGGCCAGCTTCCAGTGTCCCTGCAGCGCGTATTGGTTCAGGGCCAGTCGGGCTGGTGCCTTGTACAGGTGCGTGAACATCAACGGCGGTATCGGGTTGGCCATGTTGCGCACCCGGTTGCTGCCCAGGTACATCTCCGGCGAGCCGATTTGAGAAAGGTTTGCTGCAGCAACATCTTCATGCGCGATCGGCGACAGACCGAGAAGCTTGCGGATCGCGTTCTCGGTTTCCATGTAATGACCTTCGCCGAAATGCTGCATGACCACCTTGCCGCGCTTGTCGACCAGGTACTCCGCCGGCCAATACTGATTGTTCCAGGCGTTCCAGGTATCCATGTCGTTGTCCATGGCCACCGGCCAGCCAATGGCGTATTTCTTCACTGCGGCCTCGACATTGGCGGGCTTCTTTTCGAAGTCGAATTCGGGCGAATGCACGCCCACGATGACCAGTCCCTTGTCCTTGTACTTGGCCCACCATGATTTGAGGTGAGGCAGCGTACGCAGGCAGTTGATGCACGAGTAGGTCCAGAAGTCGATCAGCACCACCTTGCCGTGCAGTTTCTTCATGCTCAGCGGTGGCGAGTTGATCCAATGGCTGATACCGACGAAGTCCGGCGCCATCGTCGGTGACTGCGCTCGGACTGCGGGCAGCGCGGCCGTGATGGTCAGGCAGGCGGTGAAGATCAGGGCGAACGGAGTACGGAAGCGCATGATCGATCCTCGGGTTGCAGGGCGGACACACAGGCCGGCTCAAGCACCGCCTGTCTTATACGATACGCATTATCTGTCTGAACTGGATGTTGCGGCTTTCGGTTTCAGGCGCACGGGTGGCGCCACTGCGCACAGGTCGATATGGCCGGGGCTGTACCGATAGAAAGCATTGTGTTTGTGGGCCGATGCGTGCAGCAGGCGACGAAAGCTGGCGCTGTCGGTGCGCATGATCTGAAGCGGCAGGCGCTGGTCGGCAGGCAGATCGCTGGCCAGGCGCATTTTCAGGATCGGCGTGGCCCTGCCCAAGTCACGGTATACGCCCATGTGGTCCTTGGGTCCGCGCGGCAGGGAGGACAGCAGCGGCATGCCGCGCACCACCCGCCCGGCCACCGCCAGGTTGCGGTCGATGCGGCGCGCATTGCCGATCACCGCGTACAGGGTGTTGCCGTTGCCGCTGTCCGGCGCCACGTCGCGCGCTACGCCAACGGTGCCGTAGCAGTGGGCGATCCACGCAGTATGCGTGGACGGGTCACGGCCCACGGGGAAGTCACCGGAAAAGCCGACCTCCGGGGCGTACACGTCCGGACTGCCCAGCGGCACGAAAGGCAGAGGTCCGTGCACGTGGCGCACGAATTCCGGCGGCAACGTCGTTTTCGCCGAGCCCATCGGCTTGGCCTTGGCCGGATCATCGCCATCCGGATCGCCCCACTGCGCCACGAAGTTGTCGACCACGCGGTACACCGAGGTGTGGTCGAAATAGTGCTCGTGCACCAGTGTCTTGATGTTCGCCACGTGCCTGGGCGACCACTGCGGCGCCAGCTCGATCACCACCCGCCCGGACGGCAGGTCCATGTACAGCGTGTTCGCCGGGTCCAGGGTGTGCCACTCGGAGGGCCTGGAGTGCTTGATGATCTGTTCCTGGGTGGGGCTGTCGTGCGTGGTGGCCATGGCGGCAAATGCGACCAGGGACAGGCAGAGCAGGGCGAAGGACGGCAAACGAAGATTGCGCATGGGGGGCCAACATCAAGGAGGATGAAAACGGCAAGTCGAACAGGACGACGCAGCAGCGCTCCAATGTAATACCCCGGTGACTTCTGTGCAGCTCTCTTGGCGCACCCCATCAACGTCTGCCGGGGTTCACCTTGTGCCTGCTACGCGGCCGGCGTGTGGGGTCGGCCTTGCCGGGCACGGGCTGCCACCATTTGATACGTCCGTGCTGGGATTGCTTGATCGGCATTACAGGCGGATTGTTCGCGCGTTTCATGGGGCCTCGCCGCGCGTCGTTTTGGTCTTCGGGATCCTTTCAGGCCTTCCCTGCCCGAGGGATCTCCCCTCGGTCTGCAGCAAACGGGTGCTGCAGGCTGACTTGTCGAGTATGGGGATCGCAATGTTTTCCGCGCCACTGGATATCCACAAGCTTCCGGTATAGCTCCGGTTTCTTGCTTTTCCCGAGCATGACTTTCGGACGATTTACTAGTATTAAGTTAGGTATACTATTCAATTGTGTATATAACGAAGACCGCAGTATGAGCGATGCGCGTACCCACTTGCTGAAGAAGTTCGAGAAGGAGCTGGCCTCCGGCACGGTTTCGCTTGTCCTGCTGGCGGTGCTGGCGCAGGCCGGGGAACCGCTGTACGGATACCTCATCGCCAAGCGACTGGAGGACAGCCGCGGCGTGCTCGCCGGCAAGCAGAGCACGCTGTATCCGGTACTGCGCAACCTCGATGCCGCGGGTTTGCTGGAAAGCCGCGTGGAGCCTTCGGTCAGTGGTCCGCCGCGGCGCTACTACCAGATCACCGATGTCGGTCGCGAAGTGCTCGACGCCTGGAGCGCGACCTGGCGGGATACCCGCGATTCAGTCGATTCCGTCCTTGGAGGAACCCCTCAATGAATGCCCCGATGCCGCGAACCATCACCGAATACCTCAAGCAACTGCGCGCCGCGCTCGTGGGCGCGGACCCGGCACTGATCCAGGATGCGCTGTATGACGCCGAGGAGCACCTGCGCGCGGAACTGGCTGAACGCGGTGACGGCGACGAAGCGGCGATGCTGGAAGCCGTGGTCGGCAGTTACGGCGATCCGCAGGAGGTCGCCGAGATCTATCGCGACCAGGAAGTCACCGTGCAGCGTGCGATGCGCACGCCCAAGGCACCGACGCGTGGCAGCGCACTGGGCCGCTTTTTCGGCGTCGCCGTCGATCCGCACACCTACGGCGCGTTGTTCTACATGCTGCTGGCGCTGGCCACGGGCATCTTCTACTTCACATGGGCCACCACCGGTATCGGCCTTTCGCTGGGATTCTCGATCCTGATCATCGGCTTGCCGTTCCTGGTCCTGTTCGTGGGAACGCTGCGCGTGCTTGCACTGCTGGAGGGGCGCATCGTCGAGACCATGCTCGGCGTACGCATGCCGCGGAGGCCGGCTTATGCCGATCGCAGCCAGCCGTGGCTCAAGCGTATCGGCGGCATGTTCACCGATGCGCGTACCTGGTCGACGCTGCTGTACATGTTGCTGATGCTGCCGTTGGGCATTGCCTACTTCATCATCGTGGTGACCGGTATCGCCACGTCACTCTCGCTGGCAGTGGCGCCGTGGGTTGCGCTGTTCCTGCCGCAAGCACAAATGAGCAATGTCTACGTGGACGGCCATGTCTGGCCGCCGCA